>NZ_JAWHOO010000001.1:635359-703842 GCF_032586855.1 Pseudomonas syringae group sp. J254-4
CCGCCCCAGACCCCACAAAATAACCAAGCCTTATCACATCACGTCCAAAAACGGAAAGGTCCCCACCCCGCCTCCCCCCCCAAACTTGAACCCCCCCCCCCCCTTTCTCCGATCCGGAACGGCCACCAAAACGCCCTGCAGGCGTTTTGATAGCGCACGCTCAGATCAAAAAATAAAGATTGAATCCTCACAGAAAATGTTATTTAAATAACAAAAATAAAAGCCGCCGAAGCTTCCGTCGGCGCTGTTGAGGTCAAAATAACAATGAGCAAGATTGCAGTCATCGGCAGCAACATGGTCGACCTGATCACTTACATCGAACGCATGCCCGCCCAGGGCGAAACGCTCGAAGCACCGCGTTTTGCCATGGGCTGCGGCGGCAAGGGTGCCAATCAGGCCGCTGCTGCGGCGCTGCTGGGCGCGGACGTGCTGATGCTCAGCAAGGTCGGCGACGATGCTTTTGCCGATACCACCCTGGCCAATTTTCAACGGCTGGGCATTGATACACGCTTCGTCGAACGGGTGCCGGGCGTGTCGAGCGGCGTGGCGCCGATCTTCGTCCAGGAGAACTCCCACAACAGCATCCTCATCGTCAAAGGCGCCAATGCCCACCTGAGCCCGGCCGATATCGACCGAGCCGAGGCGCAGCTGCGCGATTGCGCTTTGATTGTGCTGCAACTGGAAGTCGAGCTGGCGACCGTTTACCACGCCATCGCCTTCGCTCACCGGCATGCCATCCCGGTGCTGCTCAACCCCGCCCCGGCCTTGGCCGGCCTGAGCCGCGAGCACCTGGCGCAGCTGGATTTCCTGATCCCCAACGAGAGCGAACTGGCACTGATCAGCGGCCAGCCGGTCACGTGCGCCGAGGAAGCGGCTCAGGCTGCGCGCCAATTGGTCGCGCAGGGCGTACGCCACGTCATCGTTACCCTGGGCGAACAAGGGGCGCTGTACGTCGGCGCCGAAGGCGAGTGGCAGGTGCCAGGGGTCAAGGTTCAGGCGCGTGACACCACCGGTGCCGGTGACGCCTTCATTGGCTGTTTCGCCCGACACTGGAGCCAGGACGGCAATATTCGCCAGGCCATGCAGCAGGCGGTGGCCTACTCCGCCTGCTCGGTCACCGGCCTCGGCACGCAATCTTCTTACCCCGATGCGTCCACGTTTGCGCGATTCCTCGATGCATCGGCCAACTGACACTCACCAGCATCTCGCGGAGAACAATAATGAATAAGCCTGCGCTGCAACAAACCCCGGACGGGTTCTACCTGAACCGCACGCCGTGGTTCGCCTTCCTCCTGCTCTGCAGCATCTTCGCCCTTTGGGCGGCGGCCGCGAGCATGAACGACGTGCTGATCGCGCACTTCAAGAAAGCCTTCCTGCTCAGCGATTTCCAGACCGCTTTCGTTCAGTCGGCGTTCTACCTGGGCTACTTTTTCGTCGCCATTCCGGCGGCACTTGTGGTGCGCCGCTTCAGCTACAAGACCACCATCCTCATCGGCCTGATGCTGTACCTGTTCGGCTGCGCTCTGTTCTTTCCGGCTGCGTCGACCGCCAAGTACGGCATGTTCCTGATGGCGCTGTTCGTCATCGCTGCCGGCCTGTCGTTTCTCGAGACCGCGTGCAACACCTATTCGACACTGATGGGGCCGCGGGAAACCGGCACACGGCGTCTGAACATCTCGCAGACCTTCCACCCGTTCGGCGCCATGACCGGCGTGTACGTCGGCAGCTTCGTGATGTTCAAGGACACCGACGCCACCAGCGAACAGCTGGCCCAGATGAGCGCCAGTGAGGCAGCGGCGCAGCAATTGCAGATGATCCAGTCGACCCTGCTGCCGTACAAATGGATGATCGCGATACTCATATTGATGTTCATTCTGATCGCCATCACCCGCTTCCCCGCGTGCAAGGGCAACGGCACCGTCAGCGAACCGCGGGCGAGTATTGGCCAGAGCCTTGGCCGTCTGCGACGCAATCCGCGCTTCTGCTTCGGTGTACTGGCGCAGTTCCTCTACGTCGGCGCGCAGGTCGGGGTGTGGAGCTTCACTATTCGCCTGGCCATGCAAATGGGCGGCATGAACGAGCGCAGTGCCTCGTGGTTCCTGCTGACCACCTTTGCCGCCTATTTTATCGGCAAGATGATTGCCAACCTGCTGATGCGCAAAATGCACCCGGCCAAAGTCCTCGCGGTGTATGGCGTGCTGTGCATCGTGCTGCTGGCCTACACCATTCTGGTGCCGAACATCACCGCGGTGTATGCCGCCGTGGGGGTCAGTGTGTTTCTCGGGCCTTGCTGGCCGACCATCTATGGTCTGACCATTGATGGGCTCGGCGAGGACACCGGTGTCGGCGGCTCGTTGCTGGTGATGAGCATCGTCGGCGGTGGCGTGATGCCGATTTTCCAGGGCCTGCTCAGCGATGCCAATGGCGGCAACATGCAGATTGCCTATAGCGTGCCGCTGCTGTGCTTCGTGGTCATCGTGATGTACGCAGTGCACTGCATGCGTCAGCCGCAACCGGTGCTGGGTGGCTCGGCCACGGCGGTGGCACAATGATTAGCGAAACCTGGCGCCTGCCGCTCTACCCACAGCTCTGGGACCAGGCCAGCCGGCTGCTGCTCGAATCCGCGAATTTCAGCGTGCGTACCTGGACCTACCCCAGCGGCGTCAAGGCGCTGTCACTGGAAAACAGCCGCGGCAAGCTGGTAATCCTGCCCTGGCAAGGGCAAATGATCTGGTCGGCCGAATTCGACGGCGTTGATTTGACCATGCTCAATATGTTCACCCAGCCGCGGCCCAGTGCCAGCGTGATCGGCACCTACGGCTGTTTCATGTTTCACAGCGGCCTGCTGCGCAACGGTTGCCCGGGGCCGGAGGATGATCATGCGCTGCACGGCGAGATGCCCTGCGCGCCGATGGACGATGCCTGGCTGCAAACAGGCGAAGACGAGCACGGTGCGTATCTGCGCCTCGGCGGCACCTGCGAATACGTGCAGGGCTTCGGCGACCATTACCGGGCCAATCCGAGCGTGACCCTGCGCCCGGCCAGCGGGCTGTTCGAGATCGGCATGCAGGTGGTCAATCTGGCCGGCAAGCCCATGGACCTGATGTACATGGCGCACATGAACTACGCCTACGTCGACGGTGCCCGCCTCACCCAGCCGCTGGGCTGCGAGCGCACTCGGGTGCGCGCCAGTGTGCCGGCCCATGTGCGGCCGACGCCGGCCTGGAGCGCTTACATCGCCGAACTCAGCCAGGACCCGACTCGCCTCAAGGTGCTCGACTCTCCCGCGCTTTATGACCCTGAGATCGTCTGCTTCTTCGACGATGTGCGCAGCGACGGCCAGGGACAGGCGCACTTCTTCCTTGATCATCCCGACGGCGCGGCGTTCTACACCCGCTACAGCCCCCGGCAATTTGAACATGCCGCGCGCTGGATCCTGCATAACACCGATCAGCAGGTGGCGGCCTTCGTCTTGCCCGCCACTTGCGAACCGGAGGGCTACCGCGCTGAACTCGCCAAAGGCAACGTGCGCAGCCTCGCGCCCGGTGCCAGCGCCGAGTTCAGCGTGACCACCGGTTACCTGAACACAGCCGAACGCCGGGCGCTGCAACCGTGATGCCTCTAGATTACAAGCTGCGCCCCGCCAGCCTCGATGGCCTCGCGGTAGCTACGCGGGATTTTCTTGTCGCTGACCACGCAATGGAAATCGCTCAAGGCACCGAAATGCGCAGTGCGTACGGCATCGAATTTGGAATGATCGGCCAGCAACAGACTTTGCCGAGCCTGGCGCATGACCTTCTGCTTGACCTCCACCTCGTGAAAATTGAAGCAGGTGACGCCGCAATCCAGGCTGACCCCGGCCGCCGAGACAAAGGCCCAGGTCAGGCGCACACCATCGAGGATGCTGGTCTCGGCGTGGCTCTCGAACACCTGATTCTTGCGGTGGAATACACCGCCGCACAGGACGATGCTGCAGTTGGGTTTCTGCTGCAGCTTGAGCAGCACGTTGAGCGAGTTGCACACCGCGGTGAACTCCAGCTCATCGGGGATGAAGTCGACCACGAAGGGGATCGTCGTGCCACAGTCGAAAAAAACCGTGTCGCCTGGACTGATGAAAGCGGCGGCCAGCTTGCCGATGCGGCGCTTCTCCTCGACATGGCGGGTGTCCTGCTCGCTGACCCGGTAATCCCCCGGCTCAGGATCATCGTGGGCGCGGGTGATGTAGCCGCCCAGCAGCCTTAACTGCCCAGGATGCCGGCTGAGGTCGCGACGCAAGGTCATTTCGGACACCTCGAGCAGCGCCGCCATCTCCCGCAGATGGATGGCTTTCTGATCCTGGAGGGCCTGTTGAATCTGTTTGATGCGGTCGGTTTTCTTGACGTCCACGGGCATCCCGGCAATCCGTTGTTGGTGTCGCTAGAGTAACACCAAGTGTTAATTTTATAACTTACGGGTATCCACCCAAGTGTTTTTAATGATGACAGGAATACTTTGATGAATTCACTCGAACCCGCTGCACTGGCCCAGGCCATCGATCACACCTTGCTGGCCGCGGATGCCAGCCGAGAGCAGATTGCCACACTTTGCGCCGAAGCCCGAGAACACGGTTTCTACTCGGTATGCGTGAACTCCAGCCAGGTGCCTTTTGCCGCTCGTCAACTGGCCGGGTCTGCCGTGAAGGTCTGTGCGGTGGTGGGCTTTCCATTGGGCGCAGGGCTGAGTGCAAGCAAGGCGTCGGAAGCAACCCTGACAATCGCCGCTGGAGCTCAGGAAATCGACATGGTGCTGAACATCGGCTGGCTCAAGGACGGTCTGTTCGATGAGGTCCGCGATGATATCGCCGCGGTGCTACAGGCCTGTGGCAAGGTGCCGCTCAAGGTGATCCTGGAAACCTGCCTGCTCGATGAGGCGCAGAAGGTGCGCGCCTGCGAGATCTGCCGCGAGCTGGGCGTGGCATTCGTCAAGACCTCCACCGGCTTCAGCCGCAGTGGCGCGACGCTCGAGGATGTGGCGCTGATGCGCCGGGTGGTCGGCCCTGACATCGGCGTCAAGGCGTCTGGCGGAGTGCGTGACGTGGCCACGGCCAGAGCAATGATCGAAGCCGGCGCAACACGCCTGGGGACCAGTTCCGGGATTGCGATCGTGACAGGCGCAGGCACCGGGGCAGGCTATTGAGTCTGCGGGCTTTGAACATCAAAGCCCGCTGCACTTAGCTCAGATCGATCACGCCGGTCATGGCCGTGAAATGGCTTTGCTTGTGCTGGACCTTGTCGAGAACCTGTGCAGGGGTCGACTCACGGAATACCACCATGTGCCCGACGTCCTTGCCGCCCTCAGTCACGCGTTCGATATCGTTGATCATCCAGGTGGTCAGCTCTTCGGCAGTAATGCCCAGTTCGGCCGCCACTCGCTGGTGAAGGCGCTCGGCGTCGTGTTGATTGAGTTGATCGCTGTTCATGGGGCTGGCTCCTTCAAGGGGTGTTAAGTTCAGTCCCCGTGGGGGCTTCACAGTTCAGTCGGGTTTGAACGGGCTGGGAATGCCTATCCGTTGGGCTGCATCTTCATGCAAGCGAAATAGGCAGAGACGGCTAAAGCGGTAAGGAGTGTGTGATGACCCGATCGTAGCGCCCACCAAGTTGCACGAATAGGATACAGCAGGATTGTATTTGCTCTGACGACCTTGAGATTGTCGACCGCAATAGTCGTGGTTTTTCAGAGGAATTAGCACTACCTCGAATCTGAGTGATGTCTTGATCAGAATCAGGGCGATGGCATAATGACACCTCTCTCAGCCCTTCATAACCACTGCTTTTTATTTCGTGGCATGTAAGCATTCAACCAGGAAGACAAATGCAATCGTCGCGTCTCATTTCGTATTTCAAACTATCCGCTGTCTTGCTGGCCGCCGCTCTCTCCACCGCTTGCTCCAACTATCACTATAAGGATTATCAGGGCGAGTGGGTCCCGGAGACGATGACTCCTTACGACCTTTCAGATAATGCCGCCGACGCCCCTGTCGTGTACTTCGCGACCACCCAATTTCGCTCCATCGGGGTGCCGTTCCACAGGCTGTTGCTGGCAACGCAAGTGGATAACACTCCGTTGCCTGGTGCTGGACGCAGGTCAATTCTCGACATTTCCGGAATGCAGGCGCTTCGTCTGACACCGGGCAAGCACACGCTGGACTGGTGTTGGGTATCGATGAACGCGCTGGGTACCGGCGGCGCCAAGTGCGGTTTCGGTGCTCGCGATGTCGAGTTCCGCGCGGGCCAGCGTTACGTCGTGGACTTCTCTACCAGAGACGACATCATCGGACCTCCGGGGCGCGAGATGTTGAGCATCACCATCAAGTCCGAAATTCGCAATCTAGATACTAGGGAGGTCATCTATCCGACTAAAGATATTGCGCAGCTGAAAAAGTGAGCGGCCTGAACCTGTCGCATCCGCCTTTAGGTCCGTTGGCAGAACCGAAGGCGTTGCGAGGAACGTCCCGTCGTCTGCCCACAAGCAGGAACCCAAGCTGAAAAGATCGAGACTGCACTAGACGGATAGGTTGGCTCAAGAGTTCTATCGAGGGGCGGTAATGACCGCTTCTGGCCGACGGCTGTCGTTGGACACTGGCCGTTTTCCGCCCAAGCGGTCATGCGGTGTCGACCAACCTTCGCAGTATCTCCGCCAGGTACGGTCGTATGTGTCGTTCAGATGGGGCTATGTGTTCCGATTACCCCAAGTGCTGATACTCTCCCTCATCAAAAGCCAGATAGATGTTGAATGCTGGCTGCGGCATCGCCTCCTCCATACCTACATCGAAAATGGCAGTGAACAGACCGTTCATCATGTCATCGCCAACCTCATACGGCATTTCCCCCAGAACAAATCGTCGGGCAACTTCGATCGAGAGAGCATTCAGAAGTTCGGCAGGGCGCAGCCCTAGATCCCGGCAGTAAACCGATAACCCGGTTAGTTCCAGCCCGGCCTCTTGTGCCATGCTCAACAGGGCCTCAACTTCAGAGTGGTGGATTACTTTGATCATCGGCACCCTCGCCTTGGCTGATTTTAGTGAGCAGTTGCGTGACATTGTCGTCGACTGCGCCGCCACGCAGGTATGCCTATAACAATGCTCAGGGAGAAATTCCATGGGCGTTAAGGCTAGCCCTTGAGGTAGGGCGCCACGGTGTCTTCCAAGATGGAGATCAGTTCAGAGTCCATGTAGCGGTAGTCGTCGGGAATATCCAGGACGTACAGCCGCTTGTGTTCAAGCAGACGTGAATACTCCGCCTGGAGGCGCTGCTGGTGCTTACGTTCCATGACGAATATGACATCAGCCCAGCGTATATCCGCCGGGCCGACCGGCCTGCGTGCATTTGAGCTGGTGCCTGCCGAGCGGGCTTCGAAGCCCGGTCGGCGGCGCCACAGAATTTCCGCAGTAGGACTGCGCCATTGATTACGACTACAAATGAACAGAAGGTTGGTCATTATTGGTCCAGTAATTGGCGGGTGGTGCGAACGGGATAGCACATGCCGAGCTGGCGCGCCCTCTTCAACTTTTGAGCACGTCTGTACAGCAGCTTCCAATTTTTTTCTGGCTTGAGCACAAGTGGTTGTGCTGCCTGGTTCTTGCCGTGTTTGCGGACTTGCTGGCGTCTCCAGGCTCTGGTTCTTTCCATGATGATTTCCTCGTGGGTACCGGGGTCAGCAGCCGCGGTAATACGAGTCCGAGACAGGATAAGAGGAATAGGGAAACGTTGCGAGGCCTGTTTGTGTCAGTAGGCTGATTTCGACTCAAAGCGGGCATTTGACCGTAAGTACTCGATAACTAACTTTTCACTGTGGCTCCAAGTCTGACCATAAACAACTGCAGCCAATGCCGACCATTAACGTTCCGTAATCTTCAAATTTACAGACATTTACCTTAGCCTGACTCGTCCACGTCGCTTCGCATTCTTCGCACACCCACAGCAAAATTTTTGTAGAGCGAACCCGCATTGCTCGAACGTAACCTTGACCGCACCTTTGGCACTCAATCAGCATGTAAGTAATCTCTGACAGGACTTCGGTGTAGCTTATCCGATTGACCGCTTCTGGCCGTTAGCGGTCGGTCTGTAAGCATCGGCCTAAGGACCATGCTTTACCCCTGGATATCCTCGCTGAGCGGTCTCACCTTTGTTGAACCCGCAACGCGGAAGGAGCCCAAGGGGTGCTGTTGGTCGGTGGCTGCCTTTGGCAAAGGGCTGCTATCGACCCGGGTTGTGTGAAAACGAGCTGGAAGCAGTTAACCAAACGTGATGCAGACTGGTTCCATCTCTACCACCGAATTTTCACAGGCACCTACGAGATCTCGCACACAGTGAAGCCTCCATCCCTTACCTGATCCCCACTTTGCCGCGACAGGTTCAAGCGAAGACTCTTCCTCCTGCGTTGCGCGAGCCCAATCATCATGCCCGATCTCAGCGATCAATTGAGCCTGATAGACCTGTAAGAATGGAAGCAAGCCTTTCGCCTGTTCAACCTCTATGAGGACAAATTCTGCTGTATCGAGTTGCTGTTTAACGTTTTCGACCAGTTCGTGAGCCTGCAACGGGAGTGCCTCTAACACAGCCTCCAAGGCTGATCCGGATTTGTCAGCACTTTGGAAGGTGCCGCAGATGATGTTCCCTCCTGCCATATCTTTCCCCTATCGTGGCTTCGAAGCTTGGATTAGGCAGCTCGCGATTACGTGTCTAATGTCGATTTTTTTGCTGGTCTACGCCCGTTGCGAGCGGCCAATTAATCCAAGGCTTGATGAAAAACCCTGCGATTCTCTGACCTTCTGGTGGTCGAGATCGTGACGGGACCTTTCAATCATTTCTTACCTGTTTGAGCCAGTTCCAGAAAGGATCACTGGATTCATGAGCGTCCATGCTTGTTGTGCTTGAGATGAGATCTGATGCGCGCGCCGGGACGCTGAGGCCAAGCGTGCGTTCCACGTACGCCCGCAATGCCCTAGGTGGTGCTGGGTAGTAATCATCCGCGTATTGCTGCTCCCGCAGTTCGGCCGGTGTTCTCGTAAACTCCTCTGGCCAGCAGTGCTCGTTGTAACCGATGGCCAGTAAGCGAATCAGGTCTTGCGTACTATTGGTCAGGACGCAGAGCATGTCTGATCCCGAGCCCGAGCCAAGATGGACGATTCGCTGCTGATCGTGGTCGTCCAGCCACAACCCTGCCCACGATCCATCGCCACCAGTCCTGAGGAATATTGATAGTCGCTCGTTTACTCTAGGATCTTCGCAGGCCGTCCATCGAGCAGTATCGGCGGAGTCAGGAACGTGAAAGGCAGTGATAGCGCTGTTGTTGTATTCAGGTTCGGGATGCAAAGTCATGTAGCGGCCCCCGGTCCTATAGTGACGGACGCAGCCTAGTGCTTCCAGAAATTCCATGGTTTGTCGTAATACTGGAGGTACCGGATTGCTTGCCGGGAAGGCGGCTACTAATTCGTCGGTGAAGTTCATGTCTTTCCTGACCATTGTCTTTAGCGAGTATCGTGAAGGAAGGTGGACTGCTATGCCCGGAATATATCGCCATGTGCCACCCAAGGCACGCTTCTGGCCGATTTCTGTCTATCGCCACCGGCTGCTTTGGGTCGAAAGCTGCCCATGCGGTGGTAGCTATTGACACCGGCCCAAGATCGACCCAAGCCGTCACACTCTAGGAAAAAGTATTTGGACCCAGTTCCGGGCAGCAATTTCTATTGAAACGCCTCGACGATTCGATATGATCGGACTTTGAGTACCCACAGCATGGAGGCTTGATGCAGGCGCTTATCGAAATGTCTGAAGGGTTGGAGAACCTAAAACGAATCCTTGCGGAGCTCCCAGCTGACAGCCCTCACTGGAACGAAGCACAGAACAGATTTCAGTTCATAGATAGGTTGATCTTCGAGTGCCTCGGATGGGCACACCCCAACGTGACCGTAGAGAAGACTGACGAGCTGGGCGGTCGTGCAGACTACATTTTTGGAAAACCAGCGAAAGCCATACTAGAGGCTAAACGCGAATCGGCTTATTTCGATTTCCCTTCGATTGGCGGTAATCTGCTACGCAAGATGCCCTCCTTGATTCTTTCTTCAAAAATATTCGAAGCCGCTGTCAAACAAGTAATTCCCTACTGTGCGATCAGTGGTGCTTCCATCGCAATCGTCTGCAATGGGCCGCAGTTGGCTATCTTTCAAGCGATATCCCCTGGTTACCAACCTTTGGATGGCGAGTGCTACATCTTCAACGGCTTCGATTCCTATGTAGCGAATTTTGCGATGCTCTGGAAACTGATGTCTCCAGAAGGCATTTCCGAAAATCGAGCCTATCGTGAGTTGGACCATCATCGTCATCCCCGCATCCCGCCAAAAGCATCGACGGTAATACCTGAACCACTCAAATACAGGTACCGAAACCAGTTTCAGGAAAACTTGCGATCCTTATCGTCGCTCTTGCTGGAAGAGATCGAGGACAACCCAGAGCTCAAGACAGACTTTTACAAGGAATGCTACATCAAGCTGGAAGCGAATAACCGCCACCTGCTGCTGAGCAGGAAGGTTATCCAGGCCCGTTACCGGCGTGCTGGAGAAGTCGGGGTGGCGCCTTCCGCCTTTGACGAAATAGCGGTGGTGGATGGGGGCAATTTGCAATTTAGCGACCCATCAGTAGCCGCGGCTGGATCAAGACCGATTGTGATCATCGGTGATGTTGGGGTCGGCAAAACCTCATTTTTTGAAAACCTTTACGAAAGCCTGAGCATATCAGAACGGGCTCAGACGTATTTTCTGAACCTCAATCTAGGGAACAAGGCGACACTCAGCACTTCAGTCAAAGACTTTTTATTATCAGAAATACCGCGCGCCCTGAAAGAAAGTTACGCATTAGATATCTACGAAGCCTCTTTTGTTGAGTCCATTTATCATCGTGACTTGCTCGATTTCGATAAAACAACGCCTGGTCGATTTAAGGAAACCAATCGCGCCAAATATGACGATGAACGCGCCAGTTTTTTAATCGACTTGACCAAGAAAACGGATATGCACCTGCGAGCATCGTTAGGTCACTTATCAAGAGGGCGAGGAAAACAGATAATTTTAGTCCTCGACAATGCTGATCAGCGGTCGTTCGAAGTACAGCAGGAAACCTTCTTAATCGCGCAGGAATTCGCTTCGACGCGCAATCTGCTTGTTTTTGTGGCCTTACGTCCGAGCACATTCTTTCTCTCGAAGACGACGGGTGCGCTGTCCGGGTATCAAAACAAAGTGTTGACGATCTCTCCGCCCCCTGCTGATGAGGTAGTGCAGAAACGTCTGATATTTGCTGGCCGTGTCGCGGAAGGCAGCGTTGCTCCGGCGACCTTGACTGACATCAGGGTGCACCTCACAAGCGTTGTGGCCTTCTTAAACGCGACGCTCCGCTCGATACGGGCAAACGATCAGATCAAAACATTTCTCAGCAACATCACTGGTGGCAATACCCGCTCGGTGATTGAGTTGATCACTGGCTTTTTTGGGAGCCCTAACGTCGACTCGCAGAAGATCGTCAACATTGAGGAAGAACGAGGAAACTATCGAATACCGTTGCACGAGTTCACCAAACACGCTTTGCTGGGTGAATACGCATATTTCAACGCACAGTCGTCTTTTGTCGCCTGCAACCTTTTTGATATTCAGAGCATGGCAGACCCCCGTGAGCACTTTCTAGCATCGCTGATTGTCGCCTATCTAGCTTCGAGCCAAGGGGTGGCTGACAATGACGGCTTCGTAAGCGGGAGGATAATCGGTGCTGAAGTCGCAACTCAAGGTTTCGTCAGCGATCAAATCGCGAAGTCGCTGAAAGGACTGGCGAAGCGCAGACTCATTGAAACACCGCATGGTCACTACAGAGAAATTCACGTCCAGGACAGCGAAGACCCTGAAGATTTCTATTTTAGGGCTACATCCATCGGGATCTATCACATCAGGTATTGGGCAGGTTCGTTCGCTTTCCTTGACGCCATGTCCACCGACACTCCGATTTTTGATGAGGCTACCCGGGAAGAGGTTTCAAAATTTGCAGCCTCTTTTGCTATATCCGACAGGTACAAGAAGACAGCGGCTTTTAAGGACTACCTTGAAGGCCAATGGCATGCCGGGAACTTCACGGTAAACTATTTTGACTTCGCTGCATTGCTAAAAAGTCAGGAAGAAACCTTCCAAACGGTTGCGAGGCATCTTGCACGAGGATTGCCACCTGATAGCAGGCGAGGCAGGTGATTATTAGGCCAACCCTATAATAGACAGCGTGCGATTATACCTCCTTTCTGCCATAACTTAGGGCGGGGACAGTCAGCCTCCGCTCAGCGCTATTTCCGGGCTTTGGTCGTTTTCTGCGTCCCAGACGAGACCGCTATCGGCCAAAAGCGGACAGTTTCACTGGGGCTGGGCTGGCGAGCTGAAAGCGCCTCCCAGCGAGCGTGCTTGAATGCCTTGCTACGTATTCTTTCGCCGAGTAAGCGGGAAGACAAATGGCTTTTCTTGAGTTAAATTTATTTCGTTTAGCTTGTATTTAAACCTAATATCACTGCAGCTAAATCGTCGAATTAGATCTTCCACCTCGATGTCACTTAGCTCGCAATTCCAAGAATGAATTATGGAACCACCCCTAACTTTATCGAAACCATACTTTTGCCCCAAGGCTACGGTGATAGTATTTTCAATCTCTGTAACCCAGAAACAATCGCCAACTGATCGAAAAGCCGCATGTAAATGAGTTGCTTTTCTCTTTCCCGTGAGGCCGCTCTCCATATATTTGAAAACGCCCTTTTTCTCTAATGTAGAATAAGGACTTTTCTTACCATGGCTTCGCAGCCTTGATCTCAACCCCTTAGCTGTGCCAACGTACCATGAGTTCAGTTCAAGCTTCAAAATATAGATATACCAATTTCTAGTCTCTTCACTCATTTTCCGGAATCAAATTGTGCATAACGATTAAGCTAATTCGTCTGAGACACTACTCGATTCGCACTGAGCGTGTCTATTGCAAGTGAGTTACGCCGCACGGCAGGAATAGGTCTACTGAGGTCGAAGCGTCTCATGCAGGTGTCTACCGGAGCGAGGGGTAGCCCAAAAAGTCCGTTCTTGGCCGATTGCAGCCCTTCGCGGGAGGCAGCAATCGTCCCAGGCTGTGTGAAAACACCGCCGAGCAGTTCAAGACCTGCGGTTTAAAACAGTATGAGTCGATAGTGGACTTTTCACTACCGCCAGCCTTCGTTCGGTCGTGGTCCTTCGAACAGCAATAGCTGGGCTCATTCATAAAATTTACCGGCCAGCAAAATTGCCGCACAGCGTTGCCATACATTTGGTCTATTTGGACTCAGAGGGGAACTGCGTGAGCTGGCAGTCCCCCACGCTGCGGCAGCATCAAGAAAGGTATTAATAGAGCCGTTTTCCCACCCCAGCGCCCCCGGTCCATAGGGAGACGGCGGAGAGGTCTCCCGCAGCAAACGCTCCTCGGCAAAATCCATACCTAGAGCTTCAATGAAGCCGATGAATGATTGTTCGTCGTCTACGGTTTTCAGTAGCTCATCAAGATTTATGGACATGTTTGCCTTGGAGGCGCGTGATAGATGATAGCGAGGGAGTAAATTCTCACTATGCTGCTATGCCACGCGATGAGGGGCGATCTTACGCCCTCTTTGGGGCTAGGCTGTGAGAAAGGGCCAGTAATCGTCTAACCTTTTCATCGTCGAGATCGAAGCAGGGGCGGTCATGAAGCGATTCATTGAAGGCGAGGCCCGGGCGCAAGTGACTGTGCTGAGGACGTTGTGAATGCAATCAAATAACCACAATCAAAATCCGAGCCCAGACCCTAAGCCATGCGCCTCATGGACAAATCCATCAGCCCCATCAGATCTCTCTGTTCTCTCAGCGAAAGCACCAGCCGCGCGATGGATCGGCTGCTCTCTACCTCGGACAAGGACAGCCCCTTTACATACAGCTGGATATCACCTGACTCGGGGTGGAGAAGCTTCACTGAAAAGGTTTCATCCAGCGCGACGACGCACTCGCACTTTGACGGCAGAAAGGCCGTTTCAAGAACGCGTTGAATATCGGTTTTTGAAAACATGGTGCGTCCTCTGCAAAGGGCTGGATCGTGATGTAAAGAGTAGACGAGTTTCAGGTGAATAGGTTTCCGACCTGCGCAACTGCTGCACACGGCGCGGCGGGCTTTTTGTGGCGACTGCCCAAGACCGTTTTTTCCTGATCAAGGTAACTGCCTGCAACGCATCACGCCGTCTGGTCTAAAGTATCCTCTTCTGAACTCCCCGAGCCTCGACTGACATGAATGAACGCGCACGTGAACTGGCGTCTCGTCTGATTCGCAATTTCAATGAGGCCCCACTCCAACATGAGGTTCGTGAACCTCTCTATGAAAGCTCGGCAGCCCGCCTGGGCACAGGCACGGCGGCACAAAAGCTCGGGGCCTCGATTGATATCGTCGCGCCGGGCAAGCGCTCGTGCCCTTATCATTTTCATCATGCGCAGGAAGAGATGTTCGTGATCATCGAGGGCGAAGGCAGTTTGCGTGTCGCAGGCGAGATGCTGCCGATCCGGACGGGTGACATCGTGTTTATCCCGGCGGGCTCCGAATACCCTCATCAGATAATCAACACCTCGCAGGCGCCGCTGAAGTACCTGTCGATCAGCACCCGGGAAACGCCGGAGGTCTGTGAATACCCGGACTCGGGGAAGTATCAGGCGATGGTTTCAGTGCAGGGAACCCGGGTGTTTAGCGCCAACCAGCGGACCACTGAAAACCTCGATTACTGGGAAGGCGAGCCCTGATTTCAATTGTTCATAAATTGTATCCGGCAGTTCACGCTTTTTTCACGTTCGCGGGTTTATTGTTAACTCAATTCCCAGCAAGACCTTAAGCCCGCTACCCCCCATCGCGGGCTTTTCTTTGTCTGCGATTTGAGCACATGGCACCCCACATGCGCCCAGAGACATCAGGAACACGACTGCTTTCACAGGCGTCGGGCAGATAGGGAACATCATGCAGAAAATGGTTTCCAAGCCCTACTTCCCGGAAGAAAAACCTCCCACATGAAATACACCCTGAAAAAACTGGTCCTCACCGTTGCGTGTCTGACGGCGGCTCCGGCCTTCGCTGCATGCCAGATGGCACCCGTTTCCTATGACATGCCTTCACAACGCCTGGATGAGGCGCTGCAACAACTGGCGCATAGATCCGGCTGCCCGGTTACCGTCGACCTGGGCGCTGACAGCAGCAGAAAGGTCAAGAAATTCAAGGGTACGTTCACGCCGGATCAGGCGCTTTGGCTGGTGTTGAAGAAAACCGGGCTGGAGGGCTATGTCGAAAACGACGGGCTTACCGTTGATCGTCGAGGCCAGGATTTTGTAAACCAGCGAGCAAATGAGCTACGCACGGCTATCGATGAGGCTGGCGCACGGATGGAGGCGAGAAAGAAGAAGCGCTTCCTTCATCAACTGGACACTATCGAGTCCGGCGCGAAGAAAGTGGTCCTTGAACAGAGCTTCGTCAGTGCCGCAGAGATGGCGAGTTACAAGCGTGACTTCGACGAGTTGTCGAGCCAGATACCTGACAGCAAGTGAACCTCCGATAATTGCGCTAACATTCGTCGCTTTTGACCAGACGGCCGCACGCGCTGTGGGATATCGATGAGAAAAACTGCCTTATTCATAGTGGCGCTGGCACTGCAACCGCTGGCTTATGGCGCAGGTGATGCAGAAGCCGGAAAAGCAGTCTTTACCCGCCTCTGCTCCGGCTGTCACAAGATCGGCCCTTCTGCACGCAACGCATTTGGCCCACCCCTCAACGGCATTATTGGCCGTCAGGCAGGGCAACAGGAAGGCTACGTCTATACCGACGCAATGAAAAACTCGGGGCTGGTCTGGACGCGTGAAGAGTTGCGCACGTATATCAAGGACCCAGGCGAAGTCGTGCCTGGCACGCGGATGAAACTGTGGTGGATGGGCAACGATGAGCGAATGGAAGACCTGCTCGAATACCTGGACGCAAACAAATAATACGGACAGGTAAATAAACCGCCCTCGGTGTTTACCGAGGGCAGTCGCTCAGTTACTTGTCCGGGGTGTACGGCGGGTAATCATCCTTGCTGCCCTTGTCAGTGGCTGGAGTCTTGGCGGGCCCGATCGGATCGATTTGCGGGTCCTGGGTTTTCGGTGACTCTTCGTCAAAACCCGGATCATTCTTGTCTTCGTTGCTGCTGCCTGGCTTGGTGCCGGTCATATGCGCCTCCACTGGTTAAATTCAGAACCTGATAGTCAGAAAGCGGATCAACATAGCCGTGCGATATGTCTGACGAACGGGGCCTTGCAGCAAGAGGATATGGCGGCGTTCAGAGGCAAATGGTAGCCTTGCGCCATGTAAGGAGAGAACCATGAAAAGGCTTTCAATCACGCTGGCAGTGGCAGCGCTGCTGGGCGCAGGCACGGCATACGGTGAGATCTTCAAATGCACATCAGCGCAGGGACAGGTGAGCTATGCATCTATCCCCTGTGACAACGCTGCACAGAGCGCGCTGCAGCGCCAGGGCCCGCCGAACATGCGGCGCGAGGGTGAGCCTCTCGATTATGTTCACCAGACCAATCTCAAGGCCACTGAATACCTGAAGATCAGCGGCCGCACCCACGTGACGGTTTACGAAACGGAACGCTACAAGGCGTATCAACGAAACCGCCCGCCACCGCCGAACATCCCTTCGCAGTGCCAGAGCCCACGTTACGACAACCAGTGTTTTGATCCGTCGGGTGGGATGTCTTCAAAAAAACAAGCGGCTCGCCAGGACGCCGCTCGATAAGCTATGGCGCGGTTTTCACATCGGCACGCACTTCGCTGATCTGTATCTCCGGGATCAGGTCGGTGTAGTTGGTGATGTCGGCATTGATCTGCTTTGAATGCGGCCCCATGCCGGCTTCAAAGTCTTCTATGGAATCGCAATAGATGTGGCACATGCCGATATACCGAGGCTCCGAGCCCGGCGTTGCTCCGCCTATGCCTCTGTCGACGCTGTAGCCCTTGCAGTAACTGCCCATCAGCTCTTGCACCAGCGGCAAGTGTTTGTCGCGATAGTAATCGTGGTCGAAACGGGCACCCTCTTCATACGCATACAGCACACTGACTTTAATCATCTCGATAGGCTCCTGAGTGAAGGATCAATACATTCGTCTGAGCACTCTAGCGATTATTGCGGCCGGGTGCTGACATCAATGACGTGCTCCCTCACAATCACGCCGTCTTGCCCCCTGCCCTGAAAAGCAGCCTGGCTATCGAACCATTTTGAGGAACCCCGCATGAACACGCTTGAGTGGAACGAGGCCGCGCTGGCGAAATACCTCGCGACCCATCCGACCCTGAAGGACGAAATCAGCGCGTTGAGCCCGAAAGAGCAAAAGCAGCAATTACAGTGGGCTTTTGAAGACGAGGCCGAGAGCCAGGGCATCGAGACCTGGGAACTGGCGCTGGAACTGATTGCCGAGTCGCCCGAACAGTTGCAGAGCATGCGCCTTGAAGCACACCGCCAGGTAGCCGAAGCGCTGGGCATGGACTGGGAAGAATATTGCGGCTTCAACGATATCCAGCCGTGACCCGAGCCGCCGTTGAGGGTAAATCGGCCATTGATTGGCGATCTACCGAGTGACTCATCAGTCAGCGCTTTACCTGTTCCTTATGGGTGAGTAACGTCTGCTCACTTCAATAAAGGAATCACGTCATGAGTGATCTGGTCTCGTACCATCTGGACGACGGTGTCGCCACGCTGACCCTGAACAACGGCAAGGTCAATGCCATTTCCCCGGACGTAATCATCGCGTTCAATGCTGCGCTGGATCAGGCCGAACAGGACCGGGCAATAGTGATCGTCACCGGACAGCCCGGGATTCTCTCGGGTGGCTACGATCTCAAGGTGATGACCTCGAGCGCCGAAGCGGCGATCAATCTGGTTGCTCAGGGCTCCACCCTGGCGCGCAGAATGCTGTCGCACCCCTTCCCGATCATTGTCGCCTGCCCCGGCCACGCCGTTGCCAAGGGTGCCTTTTTGCTGCTGTCCGCCGATTATCGAATCGGTGTCGCAGGGCCATTCAGTATCGGATTGAACGAAGTACAGATCGGCATGCCCATGCACCACGCCGGCATCGAACTGGCGCGTGACCGGTTGCGTAAATCAGCCTTCAATCGCTCGGTGATCAACGCCGAAATGTTCGACCCTGAAGGAGCGATGGCCGCCGGCTTCCTGGACAAGGTGGTCAGCGTCGATGAGCTGCAAGGCACCGCACTTGCGGTCGCCGCACAGTTGAAGAAGATCAACATGAGCGCGCACAAGAAGACCAAACTCAAGGTCAGAAAAGCCTTGCTCGATACACTGGATGCAGCTATCGAGCAGGATCGGCAACACATGCTGTGATACCCAATCGAAGCCCGCCCGCGTGGGCTTTTGTTTACCGGCGAACTCATACGCATTTGATCAATCTGATCAGCTACCGCGCATGTTTTTTGCGCCACTGACATATTGAAGAAGCGATAGCGCCATGGGTCGAGTTGTTGCAGCAGCGGTGTACAGCAAAGGCAAAAAAGTCCGCGATATAACCCTTGATGAGGGTGCCGCCTGGGCCGCCAAACCCGATCATTTCGTCTGGATCGGCCTGGAGCAGCCCAGTAATGAGGAACTGACCAGCCTGAAAGAACAGTTCAACCTGCATGAACTGGCCCTTGAAGATGCCATGGAGGTTCACAGCCGTCCAAAGCTGGAAACCTTTGGCGATGCGCTGTTTATCGTGACCTACGCGCCGGTACGCGAAAACGGCAAGCTGCTGTTCATCGAAACCCATATCTTCGCGGGCAAGGGCTACATCATCACCTCACGCAACGGCCACTCCAAGTCCTACGGGCTGGTGCGTCAGCGCTGCGAAGCACGACCACTGCTGCTGGAACACGGCGAAGACTTCGTGCTGTACGCCCTTCTGGACTTCGTGACCGAGAACTATCAACCGGTGACCGAAGCCATCCATACCGAACTTGAGCTGTTGGAGCAAAGTGTCATCGGCGGCTCATTGCGCGAGTCCGACATCCAGCACATTCATGCACTGCGCCGTGATCTTTTACGCATGCGCCGTTACGTAGCGCCGATGGTGGAAGTGGGTGAAGAACTGCAAAGACTCAGTTTCCCTTTCATCGACAAGAACATGCGCCCCTACTTTCGCGACGTGGAAATTCACGTCAAGCGGCAGATGGAAGACCTGGGCAACCTGTGTGACATCGCCAGCCAGACAATCGAAATCGGCCTGTTGCTGGAGTCCTCGCGGCAAAGCATCGTGCAGCGCAAGTTCGCTGGCTGGGCAGCGATTCTGGCCTTTCCAACCGCAATTGCCGGCATCTATGGCATGAACTTCGAGAACATGCCGGAGCTCAAGTGGGAATACGGCTACTTCATCGTGCTGGGCGTCATTCTGGGCGGGTGTACGGCGCTGTTCGCCAGCTTCAAGCGCTCTGGCTGGCTATAGCACCGCCACCGCATTCCCGTTCAGACGGCCATGCGCCGGGTCAGACGGACTGTTTTTCCGGCTTGTGCGCCACAAAGCGCATCATCCATTCTGCCACCGTCGCCCCGTGATGCTCGTGATCCAGGCTGGCAACACCCTGCCGGTAAACCTGCTCGCCCAGCGCTTCCTGACGAAGATCAAGCAAGGTCCGGGAAAACTCGTGAATGAACTCGGGATGGCCTTGGAAACACAGCACCTGATCATTGATATGGTAGGCCGCAAATGGACAGAACTCGCTGGACGCAATCACCGTTGCGTTCTCGGGCAGCGCGGTCACCTGATCCTGATGGCTGATCAGCAACGTGAGCTTGTCCATTGCTGGCGTCATCCACGGTCTGGCGGGTGCCAATTGATAGTGATGAATACCGACGCCCCAACCCTGTACGGCACGCTCGGTCCTGCCGCCCAGCAGCAAGGCCAGCAACTGGTGACCGAAGCAGATACCAAGCAGTTTTTCGCCGCGCTGATACAGCCCCAGCAGGTAGGCTTTCAGGGTCTGAATCCACGGGTCGGTGCCAAATGAGTCTGCCTTGCTGCCGGTCACCAGATAAGCATCGAACTGCTCGTCTGCAGTTGGATAGTCCCCTTGCACCACGTTGTAAACGGTCAATTCTGCAGCAATCGGCTGGCGAGCGAAGAGTAATTCGAACATCCGCCCGTACCCCTGATATTGCTCGACCAGTTCCGGTCGCAGGTTGTCGGTTTCCAGAATACAGATGCGTAAAGACATAAAAGAGGCCCTGAAGCAATGATGAGGCAATAGCGCACGGGCAGAGCCTGCCTTGAAGGCTTCGGCAAATCAAGCAGCACCCCTCGCCTTATCAGAGGTTTAATGCGCGTAGGAAAAGTCTGGCCCAGACGAACGGTGCAAAGCTGACCGATGTGAATGAAGCGTCTAGCAAAGGCCTGTGCCTCTGGCGAGCAGTTGATTGATAACGTTAAGTTGGATAAGTAGACTTTTAAATTCCCAACCGTTCTAAGGCGTGGGGCACCTCGGCTCTATTGTTAAATCTGTAACAGGAAGCGCGCAAAATCCTTTCAGCGTACGGGCCAGCGGTCAAATGACCGGGCCCACCTGTTCAACGCGC
This sequence comes from Pseudomonas syringae group sp. J254-4, assembly GCF_032586855.1. Taxonomy (NCBI): domain Bacteria; kingdom Pseudomonadati; phylum Pseudomonadota; class Gammaproteobacteria; order Pseudomonadales; family Pseudomonadaceae; genus Pseudomonas; species Pseudomonas syringae group sp. J254-4. Next base: position 656,042 of record NZ_JAWHOO010000001.1, read on the forward strand.
AACCTTGCCAGCGGCCGACTCTCTGCGTTGCAGAATCGACCTGCTTCTGTCGCTCAGGAATAACAAAAAAAGGCGGTCAGCCATGTTCAAGTTCAAACACTCCAAAGTACGTCAGGCGGGATTAATCCTCTTTACCACTGCGCTGTTATTGATCGTGCCTAACCTGAACAGGTTGTTCGGCTGATCTGACACGCTTTCAGTCAGTGTGTAACTGTGCCACTCTTTCCACTCGACTGAAGGAGACGCGCCTATGCGCCAATGGATTGCTGTTTTTGCACTTGTCAGCAGCTTCGCAGCCCACGCGGGCATGGTAGATCAGGCTGCCGCGGTGGCTGCGCTCAAGGAAGGCAAACTGGCGATGGATGTACGCAGCCAGACCGACTATGACGCTGGCACAGTATTGAATGCAGTGCGGGTCGATGACCGGCGGCTGGTCAATCAGATGAAGCAGGTGCTCAACGACCGCAATGCGGTGTTCGTCATTTTCAGCAGCACCGACAGCAAAGCCGACAAGGCTCAGGAAAAGCTCAGGGCGGCGGGCTATTTCAGCGTCATCAATGGCGGTAATTACGAAGAGCTGCACAACGCGCTCTACAGCACCACCGACGACCCCGCTGAATAAGCAATGACCGGAGATTCAATTCCGGCCATTTCAGTGACGCGCAGATCAGTGCTTACGCGCTACTGATGCTGCGCCTGGACCTGCACTCGGGTTTTCACTTTTGGCGTACCGGTCATGGGCGAAACCACGACCTTGGCGTGCATCTGTTCAGACCCGCCACCCCGGCGCATGCCGCGCACCGGACAAGCATCCAGATAGTCCAGCCCTACCGCCAGCTTCAAATGACGTTCGGGAATGGCCAGCTGGTTAGTGACATCGAAGCTGTACCAGGCGTCGTCTATCCAGGCTTCGGCCCAGGCGTGACTGGACAAATGTTCGCTGTCTTCGCTGCACAGATAACCGGACACATAACGCGCCGGAACCCCAAGACTGCGGGCGCAGGCCAGGAAGGCGTGGGTATGGTCCTGACAGACTCCCGAGCGTCCGGCGAAGGCTTGAGCGGCACTGGTGTCGACTTCGGTCGCCCCCTGCGTGTAGGTCATGTGCTGGTTGAGCGCCTGCATCAGGTCGATCAATGCGCTGCGGTCAGCGCGCTTGCGACACTCCCTGGCCGCGAAACTGCGAATCGCTTCGTCAGGCTCGGTCAGCCGGGTAACGCGCAAAAACGGCAACGCCGACTGGCTTTCGTGCTCGGCTTCGCGGGTTTCGTCGATTTCCACCTGCCCGCGCGCGCCGATGATGATCGCCTCGTGCGGCTCTTCCAGGCTCAGGACATGCAGGATATTGCCGAAAGGATCAATCTGCGCGCGCACCGGGCGCGGCAACGTCAATTGCCAGCTGAGCACCTGCTGGCGCTCACTGTCGTGAGGCGTCAGGCGCAGATACTGGATACTTGAACGCACCTGATCATCGTAGTGATAGGTGGTCTCATGGCTTATGGAAAGTCTCATGCAGCCTCCAGGTACGAAGTGTGGATGGCATCACCCAGTTGGGCCAGCATTGGAATGAATTCGTTCAACCACTCATGCAGGCCCTCGTCCAGAATCTCGTCGATACTGGTGTAGCGCAATCTTGCGTCCATCTCGGCGGCCATGCGCTGCGCAGGTCGGCCATTGACGCCGGGCAGACTGGCCAGAATGACGTCCATCTCTTCCAGACAGGCGCGCAACGAGCGAGGAATGTCGGCACGCAGCAGCAACAGTTCGGCAACCTGACGCGCACCTGGCGCATCCCGATAGACTTCAGTGTAAGCCTCGAACGAGGACAGTGCGCGCAACAAGGCGCTCCACTGGTAGTACCCGGCAGCCGAGTTGTCCGCCGCGGCATTGGCCTGTGGCCCGCGCAGTTCGAGCATCTCATAGCGGGCATCGAGCATGCGCATGGTGTTGTCAGCGCGCTCGATGAACGTGCCCAGACGAATGAAACGGAACGCATCGTTACGCATGATGGTGCCGTAGGTCGCACCACGGAACAGGTGCGAACGCTCCTTGACCCACTCGCAAAAGCGACTCATGCCGTAACGGGTCAGGCCCTGTTGAGCAATGCCGCGAATTTCCAGCCAGGTGGAGTTGATGTTCTCCCACATGTCGGCAGTGATACGCCCGCGCACGGCATGCGCGCTGGCCCTTGCGGCACCCAGGCAGCTATAGATGCTGGCCGGGTTGGTCGCGTCCAGCGCAAAGAAATGCAGCATGCGCTCGGCATGCAGTTCACCATGACGCTCGATGTAGGTTTCCAGCGTTCCGGTAATCAGCAACGGCATGGCTATTTCATCCAGCCCGTCGCCCCGCCCGTCCTGCGGCATCAACGACAGTGAATAGCTCACGTCCAGCATTCGGGCGAGGTTCTCCGCTCGCTCCAGGTAACGCGACATCCAGAAAAGATCAGAGGCAGTTCTACTTAACATTGGCAGGCATCCTTAATCCTCGACCACCCAGGTGTCTTTGGTTCCGCCACCCTGTGACGAATTGACCACCAGTGAGCCTTCACGCAAGGCCACTCGGGTAAGCCCGCCAGGTACGACGCGGGTTTCGCGACCGGACAGAACAAAGGGGCGCAGATCGATATGTCGCGGGGCTATGCCATTTTCGACAAAGGTCGGACAGGTCGACAGGCACAAGGTGGGTTGGGCGATGTACGCGTGTGGCTTGGCCTTGAGACGCGCCCGGAAGGCTTCTATCTCGGCGGCGGTCGCTGCAGGGCCGACCAGCATGCCGTAGCCCCCGGAACCCTGGGTTTCCTTGACGACCAGGTCGCCGAGGTTAGCCAGCACATGTGACAGCTCTTCCGGCTTGCGGCACTGCCAGGTCGGTACGTTCTTGAGAATTGGCTCTTCGTCCAGATAGAAACGAATCATGTCGGTGACGTAGGGGTAAACCGACTTGTCATCGGCAACGCCGGTACCAATGGCATTGGCCAGAACCACATTGCCGGAGCGATACGCGGCCAGAAGTCCGGGAACGCCCAGCATGGAATCAGGGTTGAACGCCAGCGGATCAAGGAATGCATCGTCAAGCCGACGGTAGATAACATCGACAGCCTTGGGACCGTCGGTGGTACGCATGAACACGCGGTCGTCGCGGACAAACAGATCGGCACCTTCAACCAGCTCGACCCCCATCTCGCGAGCCAGAAACGCATGCTCGAAAAAGGCGCTGTTGAAACGCCCGGGCGTCAGCACCACGACACTCGGGTTGTCCAGATGGCTGGAACTCTTGAGCGTGTCGAGCAACAGATTCGGATAGTGATCGATCGGTGCAATGCGCTGGGCCGAGAACAGCTCGGGGAACAAACGCATCATCATCTTGCGGTCTTCGAGCATGTAGCTCACGCCGCTCGGGGTTCGCAGGTTGTCCTCCAGCACGTAATACGTGCCATCACCGTCGCGCACCAGATCGACGCCGGAAATGTGCGAATACAAATCGCGGTGCAGGTTCAGGCCCTGCATCGCCAACTGATATTGCTCGTTGGCCAGCACCTGTTCGGCAGGAATGATTCCGGCCTTGATAATCCGCTGGTCGTGATAAAGATCCGCCAGAAACATGTTCAGCGCCTTGACGCGCTGGATACAGCCACGCTCGACAACACGCCATTCGCTGGCGGGAATGCTGCGCGGGATGGTATCGAAGGGGATAAGCCGCTCGGTGCCCTGCTCATCACCATAGAGTGTGAACGTGATCCCGGCACGGTGAAACAGCAGATCGGCTTCGCGCCTGCGTTGAGCCAAAAGCTCGGGAGGCGTATCACCCAGCCAGCGGGCGAACTCCCGATAGTGCGGACGGACTACGCCGCCCGCATCGTACATCTCGTCATAAAAGGTGCGGATCATGCCGTACTCCTTGTCACCATGGACACCAAGACCATCGCAAAGCCCGTGCCACCGGCATAAACGCTTTGATTTCAAAAGGTTAGGTAAAAACTCGACGTTCTACGCACCATTCCTGTGCACTAAACGCCCAAGCCAATTCTTTCGCGCCTCATTCGGAAGCGTCATTCAACCGTGAAATCTATGATCAGCATAGTCAGAGTTGATTTCCGCCAACAACATTAGTTCGCCACACTCCACAGCAACCGAGCAAACAGGGCACCAAACCCCGTTTTTGCGCTAACCGTTATTTTCTCCAGCAGGCGAAGAACGCATGCGGATTTTAAACAGACTTCCCTTTGAGCCACTCGTTTGAGTGGCTTTTTTTTGACCACTGTTTATGAGCGCGAAGCAAAAACAGAACCGGCCGATCCAGAACGTATCCCGAATCAGCCGGTAATGTGTTGCCTGACAAACAAAAGCCATCAAGCGTGCAGTCTTCTGATCTCCTGAGTGACACCCCAACCTTCAACCTCACCGCCCATGGGTGAAATCACCATCTGAAAGTCCTGCTCGAAATCACCGATACCGTCATAAGTGGCATACATCACTTTGCTCAATTGCAAGTGCCAGTTACCGTCATCACGTACGTTTACCTGAGTATTGAGGGATTCGCCGCGAAATTGCTCTGCGGCCTGCCGTGCCCGCTCCTCGTCCGGGAAGATGGCGTAAAACTCGATGGGATAGATTCGCGCGAAATCAAAACCGCCTTCTTTCATGCGGCGCAGTACGTTACTGCTGATGTCCTCTTGATAGGCTGTGCTCATGAAACGTCCTCCTATGCAACGATAGATAGAGTTTCAACTCTTCCAGAGCGACCGCCGAATCATCGGGGGCCGCCGCACGACAGATAATCCGGCGTGGGGAATCAAGCATGTAGCTGACCAGACCAGGCTTGGCACAGGTCGGTATCGAGATGTCAGAGGCCGTTTGAACAGCCTCGTCTGCAGAGTAGACCCATCGTGGGTCGAATGCCAAGTGGTTGCCACGAAAAGCTTTTTGAATCACCGCAGGTCAGGCAACTTCTGTAATGGAAATGATCCGCACACTGTTATGGTCTTTGAGCGTTTTCACCGTAGGCTCGTCGGTGCGCCCGTCAAGATCATTGAGATCCAGCTCATCGGTGACTGGATACAGGTCCTTGCGCAGGAGACGTGCAACTTGCTCGTCACTGGGATGCTGTTCAAAATCGGCCTCGAGGTGCTGCTGCATGCCGTCCTTGTCCAGATACGAAATGACCCACTTTTTCATCAATGCCTCCAGAACGAAGCCAGGCACTCTGGCTTATGTGATAAGGACCTTTTGGCCCACGCATTCGTTCCAACGAATTAAGCCGGACAGCCCGCGATGACGGGCAACACAAAAGGCCCTCGCAATGGATGCCGAGGGCCTTTTGTGTGCTGCTGATCCGACTTGCCGGTTATCCGGACAAGTCAGTCATGGTCAGTTACGGTTCTTGCTGGCCTCGACACCGGCCGTGTTGTCCAGAAGGCTCTTGGTGGCGGTCTGCAGGAAGCTTTCCAGCTTGCGCTTGAGCTCCTGAGTGTCAGGTGCATCAGGCACTTCTTCGGCAGACGGCTTGGCACCCAGCGTGTAGGTCAACAGCTTGGCCGGCATTTCTGTCGGCTCGATCAGAATGCGGTTGCCGCTGATGATCGCGACCACCTGCTCACTGCCCGACGGCTTGATCACGCCAAAACCCTTGTCGCCTTCCGGCAGGTTCAGCAGATCGCGGCCCCAGCACTGGTTGCGGTTCAGGCCACCCAGACGACCCATGATGGTTGGCACGACGTCAACCTGTGTGCCGACAATGCTGCTGCGCTGGCCGAATTTCTCTTGTACCCCAGGCCCGATGAGCAGCAATGGCACGTTGAAACGCCCCAGGTCCATTTCAGTCAACTGCTTGTCATTGCCGAAACCGTGGTCGCCCAGCACCACGAACAGGGTGTTCTTGTAGTAAGGCTCTTTTTTGGCCTTCTCGAAGAACTGACCCAGCGCCCAGTCGGCATAACGCATGGCGGTCAAATGCTCATCCAGCGAGCCGTGCCCGGTCACGCGCTCGACCGGCAGCGGGTCCGGCAACGCATACGGCGTGTGGTTGGACAGGGTCTGCAACAGCGCATAGAACGGCTTGCCGTCCTGACGAGCTTTGAGCTCCTGGGCGCCACGGTCGAACATGTCCTGGTCGGAAACGCCCCAGGTCGGATCGGAGAACACCGGATTGACGAAGTCCTCGCGACCGACAAAATTGGTCATGCCCTGGTTGCTGAAGAAACCCGACTGGTTGTCCCAGGCGAAGTTGCCGTTATAGACATAGACGTCATCGTAGTTGCGACCCGCGCTCAGCAATTGCGGAAGGCCCGACAGCTTATGGCTGCCCTCTGGCGTCTGCATCAGGTACTCAAAGCCCGGCAGGTTCGGGAAGCACGCCATGGTGGCGAACATGCCCTGATGGGTGTGGGTACCGTTGGAGAAAAAGTGATCGAACAGCAGGCCTTCCTTGGACAGCTTGTCAAAGTACGGCGTGATGTTGGCATCGTTGCCCAGTGCCCCTACCGAGTGACCGGCGAAGCTTTCCATCAGGATCACGACCACGTTGCGGATCGGCAAGGTGTTCTCTGCCGGTGGCGTGAAGTCACGACGCACAGCCGCAATATCCGGTTCGACCAGCTTGTCATGCGAGGTCAGCAGCATGTCGCGCACAGTCTGTTGCGCTTCGGCCTGTGGCAGCGTGGCTTTCCAGATGTTGTCGCGATCTTCGGACATACGGCTCTTGGCCGCCGTAATCAGGGTCAGTGTGCCGTTCAGGCCCAGCTGATTGGCGAAGTTGGAATCGGTGGTGTAAGCGTCACCCCAACGCAGCGGCGGGCCCTGGCGCAGGGTGCCACGGATGCACACCACCATAACCAGCAATACCAGCACGAAAACGCCAACGCGCATGTACCACGGTGCAACTGTGCTGACCGTCTGGGTGCCCTTCATCGTTACGAGGCGTGGCCGCGTCAGGCGGTCGATGCCCTTGAACACCAGGCTCAACAGCCAGGTCACGATTGCCCAGGCGAGCAGGTAGCGAACCACCGGAAAACCGTACCAGAGCATGCTCAGGACAGTCTTTGGGTCTTCCTTGACGTATTGAAACACCAGGCCGTTCAGGCGCTGGTGAAACTCGCGGTAGAAGTCCATTTCCATCAAGCCGAAGAACAGCGTGATGCTGCCGACCAAGGTCAGCCAGAACCGGAAGAACCCGCGTGCCGCCATGGCCCGGGCGCTGAACAGCGACAGCACCAACGGAATGAGCAGATACATGGTCAGGCGCAGGTCGAAACGCGTGCCGTTGAAGAGTGCTTCAAGGAATGTCGAGGCTGGCGTGTCGCCAATCATCTCGCGGTTGTAGACCAGCAGACCGATACGCAGCAGCGTGTACATCACCATCAAAGCGAAACCGCTGAGCAGGATGTAAGCCAGATGCGATTTGACAGTCGGGTTTAGCAGGCGGGCTTGCCGATGAATCTGGGCGTCCGTTTTAGCCATGGTTGTCAGGATCCGGTGGATTCAGGGGTAGGTTCAGGGTGCAGCACCGCCCTCCCCGAGGGCGGGCGGCGTACGACAGGGCGCAGATATTACTTGATTGCAGGTCGCCAGGGGCCGGGGCGGCCCATGAATAAGCGTGCCTGTTCAGCTTCGCGCGCAATTCTGGGACAAAAAGTGTGAAATTTCTGTCGCCAGTTGCGCGCTTGAACGCCTCTCAGGCGGCGTTCAGGGCGACCCGGCCGGTGAACGTCAGATCGATTGATCAGTCGTTGCTGGCCTTGCCCACAGCCTGCAGAACGTACTGCGGCAAGGCGAACGCACCAATGTGGACTTCTGGATTGTAATAACGCGTAACAATACCGCTGCCCGAGAAACGCTGACGCAGGGTTTCCAGCGGCAGTTTGCGATAGCTCTTGTCGGTCGAGCCCCAGGCAAAGGTCATTGCACCGCCGATGTAGGTCGGGATGGCTGCGTGATAGAAATGCCAGTCGGCAAACAGACCGTTCATACGCCCGGCCGTGGTCTGTACACCGCTCAACTGCATGAAAGGCGTGCCGTTCTGGGTAACCAGAATGCCGCCTTCGTTCAGGCAGCGATGGCAGGCCTGATAAAAGTTCTCCGAAAACAGCACTTCACCCGGACCGATCGGATCGGTGGAGTCAGAGATGATCACGTCGAATTTCTCTTCGGTGGTCGCGACAAAGCGCATGCCGTCGTCGATGACCAGATTCAAGCGCGAATCGTCAAAAGCGCCACTGGAGTGATTAGGCAGGAACTCCTTGCACATCTCGACCACGGTCGCATCGATCTCGACCATGGTGATATGTTCCACCGTCAGGTGCTTGGCCACTTCACGCAGCATGCCGCCATCGCCGCCGCCGATGATCAGTACACGCTTGGCTGCGCCGTGAGCCAGAATCGGCACGTGAGTGAGCATTTCGTGATAGATGAACTCATCCGCCTCGGTGGTCTGGATGACGCCGTCCAGAGCCATGACGCGGCCCATGCGCGGATTCTGGAAGATCACCAGATGCTGGTGCTCGGTACGCACTTCGTGAAGCATTTTTTCCATACGAAAGCGCTGGCCGTAGCCTTCGTATAACGTTTCCTGATAATCGCTCATGGGTAAGCTCCCGCTGGGTACTGATGACAGGACGGCCGACCGCCCACAACAAAGGCGCGTATTCTACGTCGAGGAACATGACAGGTCGAACCTCTGTGCAGCGTCTTGCTTGCAAATGCCTTGGCCCATGAACGAAAAACGCCTGATTACCCAAGGCAATCAAGCGTTCGCTACCAACCTGCCGGCGTGTCAGATTCGCACGTTGCCGCGCGGTCCGAGGATTGCCCAGATGATCAGGCCCACAACAGGCAACAGCACGATCAACAATACCCAGAGAATTTTCTTGCCGGTCTCGGCGCCGCTTTTCAAGACATTGATGATGGCCCAGATATCGAGCGCCAGAATGATCAAGCCGACCAGGCCGTTGAAGCTAGAACCCATGGTGTTGCCCCTAATTGAATGCTTACCTTCCTAGGATAGTTGCGCCGTTCGGGGGTTCCGTTGAACCAACCTTATATTCTCGGGCTCCCAACGGGGGTCGACTTTGCTTTCATTCATTATCGCGTTCAACACTTATACAGGTAGCCTTCTTCATGCCAACGCCCGCACAACCCCGAACGCCCTGGGCGACATGGTTCAACCATCTTCAGGGCAGCCCGCTGGTGAGCCTGGGTTTCGCCCTTGCTCTACTTATCGTCGTCGGCCTCGGCGGCATCAGTCTTTACAATGCCTTCTATGGCACCAGCCAGGTCAACTTCAATCATGCATTGCTGGGCGGCACGGCCGGCTTCCTGGCGACGGCGCTGGGTGCAGTCATGGCGGTCGCCCTGCGCAACGTTTCGCAACGCGCTCAGGACATCATGCTCGGTTTTGCCGCTGGCATGATGCTGGCTGCCAGCTCGTTCTCGCTGATACTGCCAGGGCTGGAGGCCGCCCGGGGCATAACCGACAGCGGCCCCTGGGCAGCTGCGACGGTAGTGACCGGTCTGGGCCTGGGTGTGCTGTTGATGCTTGGGCTGGACAAGTTCACCCCGCACGAGCATGAAAGCGTGGGCCGTCAGGGCCCTCATTCAGAGCGAATCAGCCGGGTCTGGCTGTTTGTCCTGGCGATTACCCTGCATAACCTGCCTGAGGGCATGGCGATAGGCGTGAGCTTCGCCAGCGGCGACATGAACGTCGGCCTGCCGTTGACCACTGCCATCGCCATTCAGGACATCCCTGAGGGCCTGGCCATTGCGCTGGCCCTGCGCGCAACCGGCCTGTCAGCCTTCAAGGCGATGCTAGTGGCCATCGGTTCCGGACTCATGGAGCCGCTGGGCGCGCTGGTGGGCCTGGGTATTTCCAGCGGGTTTGCCATCGCCTACCCGCTGAGCATGGGGCTGGCGGCAGGTGCGATGATCTTCGTGGTGTCCCATGAAGTCATCCCGGAAACCCACCGCAACGGCCATCAGACCTCGGCAACGCTCGGTCTGATGGGCGGCTTCGCGGTAATGATGTTTCTCGATACGGCGCTGGGTTAACCGCGCAATGCCTTTAGCGCGGGTGCGGCATGGATGCCGGCCAACGCTGCCAGTTCAAGCACCCGCTCCTCGTCACGGCCATACACCAGCACCGCTTGCAGTTCGTCATCCAGCGGCTGGCTGAAGTTCATCAGCACATAGCCGCCCATGTCCTTGTTCATGCTGCTCAATTGAATCTGAATCCGGTTGAGCGCTACCAGTGGTTCGACCTTGTCCAGTTGTTTCGGCTTGATATTGAACGTGACGTCCTTGCCGAATGACTGCACGATCTGCTCGAACAGGTCCATATAGCTGTCGGCCTGGAACAGCACGGTTTCCGGCAGACTGCCCACCACCACCCATTCGCCCAGCGGAATCGGAAAGGTGTCGTCGTAGTTGATATCAGGGTTGGCGGCCAGAAACGCCTGCGGGTCGGCATACGCCTGCGCGGCTTCATCGGCAATACGCACGATTTCATCATCGCCCATGCAGCCAGAGCTGACTTTGCTGATTAATTCGACCAGTGAGTCTTTCATGGGAGCGATCCTGATAGCGGGCAAAAAAAGAGGCGCGAAGGATAACGGTAAATCCATCGCGCCTCTATGTGTTCATGCCCTGAAAGCACTCGGCATCAGGACCGGGCCGGCTGTACGCCCAGTTTGATCAGTTGATCAATGGTGATGGTCGCGCCCATTGCCTGAGCGGCGCCCAGTGCGGTGATGCCCTTGGCATCAGTGGCATGCGGGTCCGCGCCCTGACTGATCAGGTAATCGACTATTTCGTTGCGATTGAACATCGCCGCCATCATCAATGCGGTACGGCCATCGGCAGAAGCACCGTCTATATCGGCACCCGCCTCGACCAGCAACCTGACCACCGCCAGATCACCCTTGAACGCTGCGCCAGCGATGGGGCTCTGGCCATTATCGTTACGAATTTCAGGGTCAGCCTTGTGGTTCAGCAGCACACGGACCGCATCCGCATGGCAGTGGTAGCTGGCCAGCATCAGCAGCGTATCGCCCTTGTGGTTGCGCAGGTCTGCGGGCAGGCCTTTTTCAAGCAGACGCTCCAGCATGACTGCATTTCCCTGGCGAGCCACATCGAATACCTGCTCGGCGAACTCGGCGGCTTCGTCTTCAGTCATGGTTTTCGAGGCGCTGATATCTGTATCGGTCATTAACTACTCCTTGGCGCACGGTACTCCGGGCATGCGTTGACCCGGCGTCGATACACACACTGACCTCAAGTCTCGCCAGCTGTTCGATCAGCATCGATGCGGATGCGCAATGCCTGCTCCTGATCACCGCAATCCATGCAATCCCTCTTCTGCCCGATACCCATCGTGCAGGAAACGGCAAAATGCAGGGCGCACGAAGGGTGTTCATGCAAAATGCACGAAGCCTTAAAATAGAGAATATTTCAAGTCGTTGATTTTAAAGGATTTAATTCAAGTGCAAAGACTGGCACAGACACTGCAATAGTACTTCCAAGCTTATTATCCCATGAGCAATGGAGCCGCCTGACATGACCTTTATTCAAGAAAAATTCGCTTCCGTATTCTCCGACTACACCGTTACCACCCAGCCACGTCCTGATGGTGGTGTCCTGTTGTCACTGCGTACTCACGATGGCAAGCAGATCCGTCGCTCCGTGTCTTATGCTCAGTTGCACACTCCGGTCCAGCTGGAATGGGTAATCAGCGCTATCCGCCGCGACCTGGCTGCACAAGCCAGCGAGTTGCCAGCTATTTCGATGCTGCAAAGTCAGCATCGCTTTGACCTGCCGACTTACCACACTCGTTGATTTTCCCGCCGCCTTGACAGGTGGCACCCGCTGTACGCTCTCTCATCCCTTGTTTGCCGCGATTACACTTTGTTCTCGCGGCTTTTTTTGCCCGCGTTTTCAGGTGTCTATTACCTGATAAGCCCCCGGCACAGCGCTTCGCCTACCGCCTGCGCCCTATTGGCGACACCCAGCTTGGAATAGATGGTCTTGAGGTGATACTTCACCGTCGACTCCGACACGTCGCGGATCATTGAGATCTCCCAGGCAGTTTTTCCATCCCTGGCCCACTGCAGTACCTCCAGCTCCCGATGGGTCAAACCGCGAGAACAGAACTTCAAACCCCGCGCAACACTGTGCAGCACCGGCATGAGACTGCTCATGAGGTATTTTTGTTCAGCGGAGATCGCTCGCCCTACTTCACCCAGCGTACAAACCGACGTCACGCTGTCGGCACCACGACAATGGTTCGTGTAGCCGTAGGAAATGGCCGGAAGCAGTTCGCACGTATCGACGATTTCTTCGTAGCACGCTGACACCGGATATTGTCTGAATGCATCCTGCCAGTTCACAAACCCCAGCTGGTTGCGATAACAACGGATGACCGGGTCCTGGGTGATCAACCCGCGCTGGCGGTAAGCCTGACCCCAGGCATCATCGATATTGCAGGTAATGAACGTCAGCAGCACCGGGCCCTTGAACTGATAGAACATCGCCCGCTCACTGTTGCATTCGCGCCTTAGCCATTCGAGGGCATTCTCGATAGCGGTCTGGCCATCGAGTTCGCTGATCGTGCTCACCATCTGCTGTATCAATAAGTCCCTGCTTGCGCTTTCTGTAATGGCACTGCACATCGCTGCCGCTCCTTATGCGCCCGTGAATCGGTACAGGTGTTGTCCGTGACTCAGGGGACGATGGGCGCAGAACTTACACGAATAATCGCGTTGAAGAATGACGAGCAGAACAAACAGACTCAACGCACTTTCAGGTAGGCAACGTCCCACTCAAAAGCAGGACGCTCCTTACAGAAAATAGCGTGCAAGCCTTGCGGCGGGCAGATTTTCATACCGCGGCATCAGGACAATGCCGCGCACGACAGGCTGACTTCGTTTAGAAAGAAGCAGGGTCGATGAGCGCGAAACTGCCCACATGTTTGTGACCCGCAAGCACCCCGCCGTCACGCGCCAGACCGCAGGTGATCATGCCAGCGGCCTTCGCTGCGTCGAGCTCTTCGACGATATCCGAGAGGAACAGAATGTCCTCGGCAGGACACTCGATTGCCTGCGCAATCGTCCGGTAGGACTGCGCTTCGCGCTTGGGGCCGGACGTCGTATCGAAGTAACCACTGAACAGACCGGACAGATCGCCCGCCTCGGAACAGCCGAAAATCAATTGCTGAGCCTGAATTGAGCCCGAGGAATAAACGTAAAGCCTGTAGCCCTGTTGATGCCAGTGTTTCAAGGCATCGACAGCATCCGGATAAACATGGCCCTTGAGCTGTCCGGCGTTATAGCCCTGCTCCCAGACCATGCCCTGCAACGCCTTGAGCGGCGTGGCCTTACGGTCTTCGGCAATCCATTCCAGCAGTATCGCAATAACCCGCTCGACATCGGCATCAGGCTCGCCGGCCTCGGTGCGTACTGCTTGCAGCTGCGACGCCACTGCCGGTTGTCCGGCGTTTTGCCGAACGAACCCGGGCAGGTGCTTTTTGGCAAACGGAAACAGCACGTCGAAAACGAAACTCACTGCGCTGGTGGTGCCTTCAATATCCGTGAGGATAGCTTTGATGGGCATCAGAATCGGGCTCCTGTCAGTCTTCCAGCCGTGGAAAACGGCCAGCAATGTCTTCACCGGTAAAATTCGCCACCCAGCCTTCCGGATTGTTGAACAGGCGGATGGCAACGAAATGCGGGTTTTCGCCCATATCGAACCAGTGCCGGGTGCCGGCCGGTACGGAAATCAGATCGTTCTTTTCACACAGCACGGCGTACACATAGTCGTCGATGTGCAATGTGAACAAGCCGCGTCCGGCGACGAAAAAGCGCACTTCGTCCTCACCATGCCGATGCTCTTCAAGAAATTTGGCGCGCAATTCGGCTTTCTGCGGGTGGTCACTGTTGAGGCTGATGACGTCTACGGTGACATAACCATGCTCGGTCATCAGCTTGTCGATCTGGGTACGATAGGCGCTGATCACTTCTTCCTGGCTGGCACCGGGGGTAATCGGCGCTGCCGCTTCCCAGCGGTCGAACGCCACGCCGTGCTCGGCCAGCGTCGAAGCAATATCTTCCAGATGGGTCAGCACCTTGTTGGGCGTGTCAGGGCTTGAAACGTGATAAACGGACAGGCTGCTCATGGCATGAATCCTCGGTTTGGGGCACCACCTTCCGGCTTTTACAGGCAGGTCAGGCTTACAGGCTGGTTTTAATACGACGTTTTCAACGGTTCAATACCGCGCGCATTTTAAGCTCGCATTCGAACAGAAACTCGAACGCTTCGATCTGGCGCAAGGCGTCGCTCATTTTCGCCCCCCAGGTGTAGAGACCGTGACCGCGGATCAGGTAGCCAGCGCACTCGGGATGAGCGTCCAGCCAAGGCTGCACTTTTGCGGCAAGACGGGCAATATCCTGATCGTTGTCGAAAATCGGCACCACGACCTGCGACTGATGAGTGACCACGCCATTAAAGGCCTTCTGCAGCTCGTAATCCTCGAACACCAGATGATCTGCGGCAGTCAGCCTGGACAGCACCGTCGCATTCACCGAGTGGGTGTGCAGCACGGCGCCGACCTGCGGCCTGCTGCTGTACAACTGGGTATGCAGCAAGGTTTCGGCAGACGGTTTTTTGCCGGGCTCCAGGCTGTTGCCTGCCATATCGGTAGCCAGCACATCGTCAGGACCCAACTGGCCCTTGTGCTTGCCGGATACGGTCAGCAGCGCCTCGGTGGCTGAAAGACGCGCGGAGTAATTGCTGCTGGTGGCAGGCGACCAGCCGCGGCCATACAGGAAGCGTCCGGCCTCGATTATTTCCACGCTAAGTTGTTCGCGGCTCATACACCTTCCTCTTTCTTGGGTGTGATAATCATGATGGCTGCGGCAAAGGCGACAAGGCTGGCAATGGCAAACGTCCAGGCTGGCCCCAGAGCGTTCCAGCTGTAACCGGAATACAGAGCACCCAACGCGCCACCCACGCCTGACAGTGCGGCATACAGCGCCTGCCCCTGTCCTTGCTGACGCGGGCCAAAGCTACTTTGCACGAAATGAATGGCAGCGGCGTGAAAGCTGCCGAACGTGGCGGCGTGCATCACCTGGGCAATCAGCAGCGCGGTCAGGTAATCGGCAAACAGCCCCAGCAGCAGCCAGCGCAATGCGGCCAGCAGAAAGCTGACGAACAGTACCTGGCGCACGGAGAAACGCTGCAGAATCCGGCTCATGACCATGAACATCAGCACTTCAGCCACCACGCCGACCGCCCATAGCAGGCCGATCAGGCCACGGCTGTAACCGAGCGCTTCGAGGTGCAGGGTCAAAAAGGTGTAATACGGCCCATGGCTGAGCACCATCAGCGCGACACTGAGGTAGAACGCCAAGACACCGGGACGCGCCAGCTGCCTGAGAAAGCCGCCCGACACGGTTTCACGGCTCGACGGCGAGGGATGCGCATTCGGCACCCACCAGCTGCTGACAACGATACCGGCCATGATCGCCAGCGCGATGTAAGGAAACAGATCCAGACTGAACCATTCGAACACCCGTCCCAGCACCACGACCGCCAGAATGAAACCGATCGAGCCCCACAGGCGGATCTGGCTGTAGCGCGAGGTCTGGCCTTGCAGGTGCGCGAGGGTGATGACTTCGAACTGCGGAAGGACGGCGTGCCAGAAGAATGCATAGAGCGCCATGACCATCGCCAGCCAGGCATAGCTTTTTTCGACCAGAATCAGCGAAAACGCCAACAACGTGCAGATGGCGCCAGAACGCACAATGGTCAGACGCCAACCGGTGTGATCACCCAGCCACCCCCAGAGATTGGGCGCAACGCAGCGCATCAGCATGGGGATGGCGATCAGTTCGCCTATGCGTGAGCTGGAAAAACCCAGGTGATGAAGATAGAGGGCCATGAACGGCGCAGACAGGCCGAGCAAGGCGAAATAGCACACGTAAAAGCCGGACAGCCGCCAGTAAGGAAGCTGTCCGCCGGATGTTTGCGTCACGCTAGCAGTCCGCGACCGTGACAGTGTGCATTACAACTGCCCCAGCACAGGCGTATTGACGCTGACATCGGCGTTCTGACCGCGATGACGCAGCAGATGATCGAGCAGCACGATGGCCATCATGGCCTCGGCAATCGGTGTGGCGCGAATGCCGACACACGGGTCGTGCCGACCTTTGGTGATGACGTCGGCCGCGTTGCCATCGGTATCGATCGAACGCCCCGGCGTGGTGATGCTGGAGGTTGGCTTGAGCGCCAGATGCGCAATGATCGGCTGGCCCGAGGAAATGCCGCCAAGAATGCCGCCCGCCTGATTGGACAGGAAACCCTGTGGGGTCATCTCGTCGCGGTGCTCGGTGCCGCGTTGTGCAACGCAGTCGAAACCGGCACCGATCTCCACGCCCTTGACCGCGTTGATGCTCATCAGCGCGTGGGCCAGTTCGGCGTCCAGACGATCAAAGATCGGCTCGCCAAGGCCGGGCATTACGCCTTCGGCCACCACCGTTATTTTCGCACCGACCGAGTCCTGATCACGACGCAACTGATCCATGTAGGCCTCCAGTTCCGGCACCTTGTCAGGGTCGGGGCAGAAAAACGCGTTGTCTTCTAACGAATCCCAGGTCTTGAACGGGATCTGGATCGGGCCCAACTGGCTCATGTAGCCGCGAATGACGATGCCCTGGGTTGCCAGGTATTTCTTGGCAATCGCCCCCGCTGCCACGCGCATGGCGGTTTCCCGCGCCGAACTGCGACCGCCGCCGCGGTAATCGCGGATACCGTACTTGTGGTGGTAGGTGTAATCGGCATGGGCTGGACGGAACAGGTCCTTGATGGCCGAGTAGTCCTTGGACTTCTGGTCAGTGTTGCGGATCAGCAGGCCTATGGAGGCACCGGTGGTTTTGCCCTCGAAGACGCCGGAGAGGATCTCGACCTCATCGGCCTCCTGACGCTGCGTGGTGTGGCGGCTGGTGCCTGGCTTGCGCCGGTCCAGATCGCGCTGCAGGTCTTGCAGGTCCAGCTCCAGCCCCGGCGGGCAGCCGTCGACGATAGCGACCAGCGCCGGGCCGTGGCTTTCGCCGGCGGTGGTGACAGTGAACAGCTTGCCGAAAGTGTTGCCGGACATGCGGGCGCTCCGAAAAATCAGCCAAAAAACCAGATCGTTAAACCAAGCGCGCCAGTATACGCAGGCTCGCGGTTCAGTTCATCCTCGAACCTTCTGTCACGCCGTGCGTCCAAGCGAGACTCTCCCTATGATGGCCTTGCGATGTTATCCGGTAATTCCCTGCTTCGAGTATCAAACGCGCTGCGTCTGCTGGCCCTGCCGATAACATTGACCCTGAGCCTTATCGCCGGAACAGCCAGTGCTGCGGCGCCCAGCGTGGTGCAGCGGCCGATCACGGTGGATACCGAAAACGGCAAACTGTACGGCACCCTGCTGATGCCCCGTTCGGACAAACCGGTCCCGGTGGTGCTGATCATCGCCGGTTCCGGCCCCACCGACCGCGACGGCAACAACCCAGAGGGTGGACGCAACGACAGCATGAAACGCCTGGCGGTGATTCTGGCCAAAAACAATATCGCCAGCGTGCGCTACGACAAACGCGGCGTCGCAGCCAGCAAGGCCGTCACGCCGGATGAACGCAATCTGAGCGTCGAGCGCTACGTGGCCGACGTTCAACTCTGGGCCAGAGCGCTCAAAGCCAACCCGCGCCTTGGCCAGCTGATCCTTCTGGGCCACAGCGAGGGTGCGCTGGTGGCGACGCTGGCGGCTGAAAAAGTGGGTGCAGCGGCGCTGATTTCCGTGGCCGGCACCGGACGGCCTGTCGATCAGGTGCTGCGCGAACAGTTTCAGGAGCGCTTGCCACCGGACCTGCTGCAACGCAGCAATCAGTTGCTCGATGAACTCAAGGCGGGCAAGACCGATGACAACGTGCCCGCCGAGCTGGAAGTGGTATTTCGCCCCAGTGTCCAGCCGTATCTGATCTCGCTGTTTCGCCAGGACCCCGCCGCAGCCTTCGCTGCAGTGCACATTCCGGCGCTGATCGTTCAGGGGCGCAACGACATTCAGGTAGGCGTGGGCGATGCCCTGCTGCTGCAAAAAGCCAGACCGGATGCCGAGCTGGCCCTGATCGACGGGATGAATCATGTGCTGCGTATCGTGCCCGACGATCTACAGCAGCAGTTGTTGTCCTACCGCAACCCGACCCAGCCGCTGGCCAGTGAAGTGACCAAGCGGATCCTGGCCTTCATCAAGGCCCTGCCCCACCCGGAAAAAAAATCTGACGCCAGATAATTGCAGGCCCTTCAGTCTTGGGATATCTGGCCGATAGCGGTTTGCTGGCTTCTTGTTCCGTTGCAAGTATTCCGGTGCAAGGCCCAGGAAAGGACACCATTATGACTGACGCGAATATCATGACTGAAACCACTGCAGCACCCGAAAGCGTAGAAGCCGAGGTTCAGGCACCGCCGCAGCCGTGGGAAGACGTTCTGCCCGAGAACTTTCAGATGTTGCGTCTGGCACCACAGCCTACCGACCGCGCCACCGGCGGACGGCCATTGCGTTTTGTGCAGTTTGGTCGTGCCGAGCGGCACAGCAAGGAATTGAGCCTGCTGCGCATCAATGTGCAGCTGCCAGGCCAACGGGTCCGCAAGGAGCAGAACAATCTGGATGTCTGGGCCGATCACGAAAAGCGTACTGTGCGCTTCGGTCCCGAATCAGGCTTGCAGATTGAGCCGTGGAACCGCGGCATCGGTCGTTTCATGATCGCCCATGCCGTGCATTGGGCGCAGAAAAGATGGTCATCCTACAAGATTGAAGGCGTAGCGCTGGCGAGCAAGGACGGCCTGAACGAAGACACACGCCTGCGTCGTGACCACTTTCTGCGCACCTTGGGTTTTGAAGTAGCGTACGCCGATGCCCAGCACATGAAAGGCACCATCAAGGACGTACACGTCGGCAACCTGCACAGCACCTGGAACAACGACAAGGTGCAGATCATCGAAATTCTCGAAGCCTCGCAAATGCTGGAAAAGGCCGAGAAGAACCTGATCGAACAGGAAGTGACCATTCGCCAGCACGAGGACCGGGTCGGCAAGTACAAGCGCGAGGACGCCGGTCTGCGCTTCACGATTGCCTGCCTGGTGACCTTCGCAGTGTTTCAGGCGGGACTGTTGATCTGGATCGCGACCCACCGATAAAAAAAGGAGCTGATCTCAGCTCCCCCTTCTCTCAGTCTTCCCTGTCAAACCTTCGACTGGAACAACGCCTGATGGTTGCGGCACTGTTCTGCAGTCAGCATGAACACCCCGTGACCACCGCGCTGGAAATCCAGCCAGACGAAATCGACTTCCGGGTACAGCGCCTGCACGTGTACCTGGCTGTTGCCTACTTCGACGATCAGCAAGCCTTTCTCGTTCAGGTGATCGGCTGCCTGCGCAAGCATACGGCGTACCAGGTTCAGACCATCGCTGCCACAGGCCAGCGCCAACTCCGGCTCGTGCTGATACTCGTCGGGCATGTCGGCAAAGTCTTCGGCGTCCACATAGGGCGGGTTGGACACGATCAGGTCGAAGCGCTGACCCGGCAAACCGTCGAACCCGTCGCCCTGCACTGTATAGACGCGGTCCTCCATGCCGTGACGCTCGATGTTCTGGTTAGCCACCTCAAGCGCGTCATAAGACAGGTCAGCCAGCGCCACTTCAGCTTGCGGAAACTCATCGGCACAGGCGATACCGATGCAACCGGAGCCGGTGCACAGGTCGAGAATCCGTGCCGGCTCGTCGGCCAGCCAGGGGGCGAAGCGCTCTTCGATCAGCTCGGCGATAGGCGAGCGCGGGATCAATACGCGGTCATCGACAATGAACGACATGCCACAGAACCACGCTTCGCCCAGCAGATATGGAGTTGGCACACGGTCATCGATGCGCCGCTTGATCAAGCGTTGCAGTTCGGATATTTCGTCGACTTCCAAGCGGCAATCGAGGTAGCTGTCGGCGATTTCCCAAGGCAGGTGCAGTGCGCCCAGCACCAACTGCCGCGCTTCATCCCAGGCATTGTCGGTGCCATGACCGAAAAATACGTCTTCCTCGTGAAAGCGGCTGACGGCCCACCGTATATGGTCGCGCACGGTACGCAAACGGGAAGTGATCATGGACAAACTCCTTGAAAAGGCGACGAGCTGCTGTAAGACGAGCCACGGTGAAAAGTCTGGTTCCGAACAATGCACATTCTTCGTACCCGATAGGCGTGGAAGTTTCCATGATTCGCGTACTGCCATCAAGGCAAACCGCCAGCCACCCTCACCCCCAACTGCCCTGCAGGCCATAAAAACCGTGGCCTGCGATGGTTGCCATTCCCAGAACGCCTCAGCCAGAGGACAATGTCACAAAAGCCCCACACCAAGGAGCCCGTGAATGTCCGATTTAAAGACCATGTTCCAACTCAGCGGCCGGGTGCATGCGCCCGCCAATTTGAGCAATGCGACGCTGATCATCATCGATGCCCAGAAAGAATACCTCAGCGGCCCACTGGCCCTGACCGGCGTCGACGAAGCCCTGGCCAATATCTGCCAATTGGTCGAGAAGGCACGTGCGGTCAAGTGCCCGATTGTTCATATTCGCCATCTGGGCACTGTGGGCGGCCTGTTCGACCCACAGGGCGAGCGCGGTCAACTGGTGCCGGAGCTGTTACCAAAAGACGACGAACATCTGGTCGAAAAACGCCTGCCCAACGCTTTCAATGGCACCGGCCTGCATGATCTTCTGCAAAAGCTGGGTCATCTGGACCTGATCGTCTGCGGCTTCATGAGCCACTCGAGCATCAGCACCACGGTTCGCGCTACCAAGGACTACGGTTATCGCTGCACACTGGTCGACGATGCCTGCGCAACCCGCGACTTGCCGAGCCCGCACGGCGTCGTCAGCGCACAAGTGGTGCACAGAACCGAGATGGCGATCATGGCCGACAACTTCGCCACACTGGCGCTGACCAAAGACCTGATCTGATCTGATCTGATCTGCGCCGGAACGAGTGGTTGTGTGGGCGTATTCACATAACCGCCCATCCCTTGCCAGCCCGTATCATCCCGGAGGCGGGAACCACCCCTTCTTCTCCGGGTCAGAGCGCCGATACTCCATTGAGCCGATACCTATTGAGGAAAAGGCATGAAAACGTCAGATGGTTTCGATGCACGTCGCCTGCGCCCCAGGGGTCAGGGCAACTGGGGCAAACGCATCGGCACGCTGATTGCGCTGCTTCTTGTGGCGTCAGGCGTGTTGCTGACCGTTGCCGGTGTATCCAGCCTGACCATTCACCCGCAGATGCTCGGCGAGCTGAATGCCAGCCCGGGAGGCGCCGCATTTGTCGCTGTCGGCGGGTTGCTGGTGCTGTACGTGGGCGTCTGGCTATGGCGCCGCTGCCGTCGTCAGCGCAGTGCCAGCGGCTTGAGTATCTCTGCGCACCTGATGAAAAAACACAACTGACCCTCGCGCATGAACGGTTAGAATGGCTTCCTTCGCGGAGGCCCCATGCAAGACGACGATTTTTCCCTGTTCAGAAGCGAAACGCGCGGCGTAAAGCCGCTCAAGCATGAACACGCCGATGTCGGCAAACCCAAGACCGATCGAAAAATGCTGGCCCGCCTGCGTCAGTCGGCGACCGTGCGCACCGATTCGGTGACCGTCGACGGTTTGTCGGATCAATTCGTAATCGATGTCGGTCCGGAAGATGTCCTGAGCTGGTCGCGCGACGGCGTGCAGGAAGGCCAGATGCGCAAGCTCAAACTCGGGCAGATAAGCTTCGAAGGCAGCCTGGACTTACACGGCATGAGCGTCGAAGTGGCGCGTGAGACGCTGTGGGAGTTTCTGGCTGAAGCGACCCGACTGGAAATACGCTGCGTACGTGTCACCCACGGCAAGGCGGTACGCCTGGACGGCAAGCGCCCCATGATCAAGAGCCACGTCAACACCTGGCTGCGTCAGCATTCGCAGGTACTGGGCTTTTGTTCATGCCTGGCCAAACATGGCGGTGCGGGTGCGGTGTACGTGATACTCAGACGCACCATGATGGAAGGACGCGACGAGTAATCCTCCTCGCGCCCCTCTTGCCGGACAGCAATATGCTGCCCGGCGTGTTACTTAGCGCGGACCAGGACCGCCGGGGCCACCAGGCCCACCAGGTCCGCCCCCTTCATGATGCCCACCGCCGCCGTGTCCGCCCGGACCAGGCCAAAACGGCCAGCAGCCGGAAACCGACGACAGTACGATGGCGAACAACGCTATTTTTGCTACTCGACTCAACATCCGGATTCACTCTCTCGACAGGCAATTGATTAATAACCTGCACATTCAGACAGCGCGGTGCCGGGGAAGTGGGTAGCGATCTGGTCGCCAACGTGTAAGCGCTACGATACAAAACGCATAACGCCCGGTTGATTTGCAGCGCTGCCGTGCACCCGCACTCTTGCGTAAGTTACTATGTGCGCCGTCGGCGACGGGCCTGCCCTCGCACCCATCGAAACCCACACGGAAACACACCCCTGTGACACTGGAACAGAATTACACCGCCATACTCGGGCAACTGGGCGAGGACGTCTCGCGCGAAGGTCTGCTGGACACCCCCAAGCGCGCCGCCAAGGCCATGCAGTACCTGTGTCGCGGTTACGCGCAAACGCTGGAAGAAGTCACCAACGGCGCGCTGTTCAGCTCCGATGCCAGTGAAATGGTCATGGTCAAGGACATCGAGCTGTACTCGCTGTGCGAGCATCATCTGCTGCCGTTCATTGGCAAGGCACATGTCGCCTACATTCCCAACGGCAAGGTGCTGGGCCTGTCGAAGGTGGCGCGGATCGTTGATATGTACGCCCGCCGCCTGCAGATCCAGGAAAACCTCAGCCGTCAGATCGCCGAGGCCATCCAGCAGGTTACCGGTGCACTGGGTGTGGCGGTAGTGATCGAAGCCAAGCACATGTGCATGATGATGCGCGGTGTCGAGAAGCAGAACTCGGCCATGATCACTTCGGTGATGCTCGGCGAATTCCGTGAAAACGCTGCCACTCGCAGTGAGTTTCTCAGCCTGATCAAGTGACCCGTTCAGCCCGCGTTCACGTGCCCTGGCGCACGCTGAACGTCCGGCCGATTTCCGCCACTGTCCGCAAGAGGTATGACCGTGTTCATGAAAGCGTTAAGAGTCGGCCTTGGCCAGCTCGTCATCGGTATCGACTTCCTGACCCGCCCGAGCAAGAAGAAGCGCGATCCGCAGGCACAGGCGGCTGTCGCTGAGGCGGCTCAAGACCTGACGCTGTACCAGTTCCACGCCTGCCCGTTCTGCGTGAAAACCCGTCGCACCCTGCACCGTCTCAATGTTCCTGTTGCTTTGCGCGATGCGAAGAACAACGAGCTTGACCGTCAGACGCTGCTAAACGAGGGCGGTAAAATCAAGGTGCCTTGCCTGCGAATCGAAGAAGGCGACAAAACCGTGTGGATGTACGAATCCAAAGTCATTATCGACTACCTGAACCAACGGTTCGGCGCGATCTGAACACTACATGCCCGAAGTGCCTCAACGCGGGCAAACTTCCTCGCGGCAGGCGACATAGGCTTGCAACTGCTTGAGGCGCACGCGGGTCTGGTCAGCCAGGCATTGCGACTGCAGCAACGGCCAGATGGAGCCTGAATCCTCGGGCTTGCCAGCCTGATACAGACAATCGGCGTCACGCAGGGCTATCCACTTCAGTTGTGCATCCTTGAACGCCTGCTTTTTGGCCGGCGTCTTCAGCCACGTCATCTGCGCCTTGTACTGCTTGTTGAGATCGGCATCGAGCGCCGCCAGCTCATTGGCTGCACATTGATTCATGCTGGCCTGATTGGCGTCACAATCCTGAGCCTGTGCCGAGCAGCCGATACCCAGCGCGATGAAAGCGGCCAGAAGTACTATTGAAACGCGCATAAATTTCCTTTTATTCAGCCAATGGGGGCATCAATCCAGCATACCGATATAACCGGGCTGCGCCTTGACCCGATCCAGCCAGCGCCGAATTCCGGTGTAAGGTGCCAGATCGAAACCGCCCTGATGAGCGACGTGGGTGTAGGCGTACAAGGCGATATCGGCGATGGAGAAATTCTCACCGACCAGAAACGGTGTGCGATCAAGCTGCTGCTCCATGACCGCCAGCGCTCGATAACCGGACTTCTGCATGGCGCGATACTCGGTCATGCGTTCAGCCGGCAAGCCCAGATAGAACTGGATGAAACGGGCAACCGCCACCGACGGCTCATGGCTGTACTGCTCGAAAAACTGCCATTGCAGTACCTGGGTGCGCAGCCGCGGTTCGCTCGGAAGATACCTGGAACCATCAGCCAGAAAATTGAGAATCGCATTGGACTCCCATAGACAGGTGCCGTCTTCCAGCTCCAGCACCGGGATCTTGCCGTTGGGGTTCTTTTCAAGAAAAGCCGGGGTCTGGGTTTCGCCATTGAGAATATCGACCGGTACCCACTCGTACTCGCAGCCCAACAGGTTAAGCATCAGCTTGACCTTGTAGCAGTTGCCCGAGTTGTAATCGCCATAAACCTTGTACATCGCCCTGCTCCCTCGATATGCCTGTATTGCCGGATCGAATCAGGCGGCTTTCAGATTCTGTGCCGCACGGACCACGGACGCCAGTCGTTTTATGCCTTCATTCAGACGCGCCGGGTCGATATGACTGAAATTGAGGCGCAGATGGCCGTGATTGGCGTCCGGGTCAGCAAAAAAAGGTTCGCCCGGCATGAACGCGACGTCCTGCGCCAACGCGGCATCGAGCAAGGTACGGGTGTCCAGCGGCTGTTTCAGGGTCAGCCAGAAGAACAATCCACCTTGCGGGCTGTTCCAGTCGGCCAGGTCTGAAAAATGCGTCTGCAAGGCATCCTCGAATGCATCCCGGCGACCGCGGTAGAACTCGCACAGCGTCAGCAGATGTTCACGATAGTGCTCAGTGCCAATCCACTGCAAGGCCTGCCATTGGCCGAGGCGATTGGTATGCAGATCGGCGGACTGCTTCAGGCGCAACAAGTGCGGAAACAGATCGGGACTGGCGATCAGATAACCCACACGCAGGCCGGGCAACAGCGTTTTGGAGACCGTGCCGGTGTAGATCCAGCTGGCTTTCTTCAGGCCGCTGACAATCGGCCTGGCACTGCCACCGTCAAAGCTCAACTCGCGGTACGGCTCATCCTCGATCAACGTGACGCCGAACTCGTCAAGCAACGCCGCAACTGCATCGCGGCTGGCCTGGCTATAGCGCACTGCCGAGGGGTTCTGGAAGGTCGGGATCAGGTAGGCGAAAGCGGGCCTGTGCTGCTCCAGGCGCTG
Source organism: Pseudomonas syringae group sp. J254-4 (assembly GCF_032586855.1). Lineage (NCBI taxonomy): Bacteria > Pseudomonadati > Pseudomonadota > Gammaproteobacteria > Pseudomonadales > Pseudomonadaceae > Pseudomonas > Pseudomonas syringae group sp. J254-4. The sequence goes on from NZ_JAWHOO010000001.1 coordinate 681,404, forward strand.
ACGCATGGCGACCAGGTCCGGGCCTTCGGCCTGCAGAGGCACGGTGATGCAGTCGGCACCAAATAGCTGAAATATCTGCAGCGCCGCCAGGTAGGTGGGTGCTTCAAGCAGAATCTCGGTGCCTTTGTCGATGTAGAGCTTGGCTGCCAGGTCCAGGGTCTGTTGAGAACCAGTGACCACCATGACCTGACTGGCATCGCAAGCAATACCCAGGGCGCGGGCGTCGGCAGCCAGCGCTTCGCGCAGCGCAGGTTCGCCCTCGCTCATGCCGTACTGGCCCAGAGAAACAGGCATGTCAGCCCACTCGACTTTGGGCAGCATCGACTCGGCAGGCAGGCCACCAGCGAACGACATCACTTGCGGACGCTGAGCGGCGGCGAGGATCTCGCGAATCAGAGAACTTTTCAGACGGGAAACGCGTTCGGAAAAAGCCATGGCATTTACCTGTAGCCGAGACGAAGGAAAATAAGTCAAACTTGTTGACTCAAATTACGACGCCCAGCCCGGATACGTCAACATGCTTGACTTAAAAAAACCTGCCAATCAACAAATGGCCATGGAGGCCTTCTTCTTCGGCTATCAGGCGTTCACCGCCAAGGCTGATGAAATGCTGGCCAAGCGCGGCTTCAGTCGCGTGCATCAGCGCATTGTATTTTTTATCGCTCGCTATCCCGAACTGAGCGTCAAGGAACTGCTCACGGTATTGGGCGTGAGCAAGCAGGCGCTCAATGCCCCGCTGCGCCAATTGATCGGCATGGACCTGGTGCACAGCACCGCCCCGGAAACCGACAAGCGTAAACGACTGCTCGGGCTCACCGATGAAGGCGCCCGTTTCGAGCAGGCGTTGCGGCGTGAACAGGTCAAGCTGCTGCAACGCGTGTTCGCCGAAGCGGGTCAGGAAGCGGTGGATGGCTGGATGACAGTCAACCTCGCGCTGGGCCAGACACTGCAATCCGGTGCGTGTCCAATCGGGACTGACGTCGAATAAATACCACTGGCGCAACTGTGCTGGCATTTACTCATATCGCTGTATCGTAAAGCCGAGCGGTCATGCGTTTAGGCTTGGCGTCCTTTGCTACCTGCCCGCTTCAAGGAACGCCCTGCATGAACGAAACCCTCAAGGCACCATTGCGCCCGCTGACCGACTCATCGCCGTCTGCGGTGGTTGCCGGCTTCATTGCCATGATGACTGGCTGCACCAGCTCACTGGTGCTGATGTTTCAGGCCGGACAGGCGGCCGGTCTGAGCAGCGTGCAGATTTCGTCCTGGCTGTGGGCGTTGTTCATGGGCATGGCGGTGTGCAGCATCGGCCTTTCGTTGCGCTACCGCATGCCGATTACCGTAGCGTGGTCCACACCCGGTGCCGCACTGCTGATCACCAGTCTGGGTGGTGTGGCATACCCGCAGGCGATTGGCGCGTTCATGACCAGCGCGCTGCTGGTTATTCTGTGCGGCGTAACGGGCAGCTTCGAACGTATCGTGCGGCGTTTGCCAGCCTCGCTGGCTGCGGCCTTGCTGGCGGGAATCCTGTTCAGGATCGGCAGTGAAATCTTCATCGCCGCCCAGCACCGCACCAGCCTGGTATTGGGCATGTTTTTCACGTATCTGGTGGTGAAGCGTCTTTCGCCACGCTACTCGGTGCTGCTCGCATTGCTGGTCGGCATCGGGATATCGGGCGCGCTGGGCTTGCTGAACTTCAGCGGCCTGGCGCTGCAAGTCGCCATGCCGGTCTGGACCACTCCCGAGTTTTCCTGGGCCGCGACGGTCAGCATCGGCATTCCACTGTTCGTGGTGGCTATGACCTCGCAGAACATGCCCGGTGTGGCAGTGTTGCGAGCCGACGGTTACTACCCGCCTACCTCACCGCTGATATCGGTAACAGGCTTTGCCTCTTTGCTTACCGCACCGTTCGGCTGCCACGGGATAAACCTGGCCGCCATCAGCGCCGCCATCTGTACCAGCCCTCATGCGCACGAAGACAAGTCCAAACGCTACACAGCGGCGATCTGGGCCGGGATTTTCTACGCAATCGCCGGGATCTTCGGCGCCACGCTGGCAGGTCTGTTCAGTGCGTTCCCCAAGGAACTGATGCTCTCGATTGCCGCACTGGCGCTGCTCGGCTCGATCACCAATGGCCTGACCGTGGCCATGGCCGAGCCCCGGGAACGCGAACCTGCCCTGATCACCTTCATGGTGACGGCCTCGGGGCTGACGCTGTTTTCCATAGGTTCGGCATTCTGGGGCATTGTTGCGGGCCTGCTGACCATGCTGATCCTCAATGCACGCAAGCCCGGATAAGCCTGCCTCAAGCGTACGGCAAAACAGCAATCAACTGCGGGCAGCGGCCGATACCAGCAAGGTTCCGGCATCTGCATCAAGTATTGCCTGCGTTCCGAGTGGCACGGCCTGATTGAGATCTCCATGCCCTACCGGCAAGCCGCCCAGCACCGGAATGCCCAGGCTGCCCAGCCGTTCCAGCAGCACATCGGCGGGGCTAATGGTGCCGCCGGTGTTAGCGGCCGGGGTGAACTCGCCCACCGCAACACCCGCCAGACGCGCAAGGATGCCGCAGTTACCCAGATGGGTCAGCATGCGATCAACCCGATAGGCCGGTTCGTTGACCTCTTCGATGAGCAAAATCGCACCGGTCATGTCGGGCATGAACGGCGTGCCCACCGAGGTATCGAGGATGCACAGATTGCCGCCCAGCAACAGGCCCTGCGCGCTGCCGCCGGTTCTGACCTTCGCCGTTGGTGAGCCAGGATCAGCCTTGAGCAATACCGGCTCGGTACTCATCAGCACGTGGTGCATGCCGCTGACGAACAGGCCATCGCGTTCCAGCTGCGAGGCGACCGGCCCATGAACAGTGACCAGACGCGCATGGTTCCACAGCGCACCATGTAGCGCGGTAATATCGGAAAAGCCGGTTACCAGCTTGGGGTCACGACGCACGGCGTCCATATTTACCTGCTGGACAATTCGCTGCACACCATAGCCGCCGCGGTTGCAGATGACCGCACGAATCTCCGGATCAGCCAGCGCGGCATTGAGGTCAGCAAGCCGCTCCTCGTCGGTCCCCGAATAGAATGAGTATTTACCCAGCGCATGCGGATAGACGCGCGGCCGCAGCCCCCACCCCTTGAGTACTTCGACCGCAGCGTCGATGTTGTCAGGGTCAACCGGCCCGGCAGGCGACACCAACGCCACGGCGTCGCCAGCGCGCAGAACCTGAGGGTAAAGCGTCGGTTTAGATATAGCTGGCATTACGGTCACCCAGACGTTTGTCGAGCGACGAATCTAGAGCACCGCCGCAACTGACTCAAGCCCTATCGGCCTTCAGCATGCGTCATCTGCAGATCCGTCTGAACGCCAAAGCCGCAACGGACTCCTATCAATCACATGGATCAAACAGCATTCGCTTGATGATCGCTTCTTGCCTGAGCAACGCGGCGAGCGTTTGAATCCATCTTTGAACCATTTTCTGGAGACCCTGCCATGACTGATCTTTCCAACCGCCAGTTCCTGCTCGCCAAGCGTCCGTCGGGCGATGTGCGCCGTGAAGACTTCACCTATCAAGAGGCTCCGGTCACCGCACTTGCCGAAGGCCAGATACTGGTCAGGAACAAATACCTGTCGCTGGACCCGGCGATGCGTGGCTGGATGAATGACGGAAAATCCTACATTCCGGCCGTAAAGCTGGGCGAAGTGATGCGCGCCCTGGGCGTGGGCGAAGTGCTTGAATCGAAAAACCCGAAATTTGCCGTAGGCGACCATCTGCAAGGCGCACTTGGCGTTCAGGATTACTTTGTGGGCGAGCCAAAAGGCTTTTACAAGGTCGATACCAGCCTTGCCCCGCTACCGCTTTATCTGTCTGCTCTGGGCATGACCGGCATGACTGCCTACCTGGCGCTGCTGGATGTCGGCCAGCCAAAAAGCGGTGACACCGTAGTGATCTCCGGCGCAGCGGGTGCTGTCGGCAGCGTCGCCGGGCAAATTGCCAAGCTCAAGGGCTGCCGGGTTGTCGGCATCGCAGGGGGCACAGAAAAATGCCGTCTGCTGACCGAGGAGCTGGGCTTCGATGCAGCCATCGACTATAAGTCTGAAGACGTTATGGATGGCTTGAAGCGCCATTGTCCGGATGGCGTGAACGTGTACTTCGACAACGTTGGCGGCGACATTCTGGACGCGGCGCTCAGCCAGTTGGCGGTCGGCGCGCGTGTAGTGATCTGCGGTGCCATCAGTCAGTACAACAACACCACGGCGATCAAAGGCCCGGCCAACTACATGTCACTGCTGGTCAACCGTGCACGCATGGAAGGCTTCATCGTACTCGACCACCCCGAGCGCTTCGCTGAAGCCGGTCAGGTAATGGCGGGCTGGATCAAGGAAGGCAAGCTCAAGAGCAAGGAGCATATCGTCGACGGTCTCGAGACTTTCCCGGAAACCTTCCAGATGCTGTTCAGCGGTGAGAACCAGGGCAAGCTGATCTTGAAAGTGGAATAAAACCCGTGGGCCGGACACCTCGTGCTTCGGCGTGGGGTGCCTTGCCTGACGCTGTGCGTCCTCGCGCTCAAGCCAGCTCGGCAACCACCGCAGCCAGGGCCTTTGCCGGGTCAGCTGCCTGGCTGATCGGGCGGCCGATGACGAGATAATCGGAGCCGGCGTCCAGGGCCTGGCGCGGAGTCAGGATGCGGCGCTGATCGTCCTGCGCACTGCCCGCCGGACGAATGCCGGGCGTCACCAGCTGCAACGACGGGTGAGCCGCTTTCAGGGCCTGCGCTTCCAGCGCCGAACAGACCAGACCGTCCATACCGGCCTTCTCGGCCAGCGCTGCAAGGCGCAGCACCTGCACCTGCGGATCAATGTCCAGGCCGATACCGGCAAGGTCTTCCCGCTCCATACTGGTCAGAACGGTCACGCCAATCAGCAGTGGCTGAGGACCGCTGCGCCGCTCCAGCACTTCGCGGCACGCCGTCATCATGCGTAGCCCGCCTGAGCAGTGCACGTTGACCATCCACACGCCCATCTCGGCAGCGGCCTTGACCGCCATCGCCGTGGTATTGGGGATATCGTGGAATTTGAGATCAAGAAACACCTCGAAGCCCTTGTTGCGCAGGGTCTCGACGATATCGGCCGCGCAACTGGTGAACAGCTCCTTGCCGACCTTGACCCTGCACAGCTTGGGATCGAGCTGATCAGCCAACCGCAAGGCGGCTTCACGGGTCGGAAAATCCAGGGCGACGATGACGGGAGTCTGGCAGGCGGACATGAGCGTGGTCTCAGGTAAGTCGAAATCGGCGCGCATTGTAGCCGAACCGGCGAGCAGACGGGACCCGTAGATCGGCATTTAGCCAGCCGCTGTCGTAAAAACTCATGATTCCCTGCACTCGCAGCGACCATTGCTTCGGCGGCCTGCACCAAACCTGCACAACCCGGTGAATCGGTTCACTGCAGCGTTCTGTAAACGACCCGTTTTGAAGCAACACGACAATGATCAGTGCACTGGCACGGCCTCTGCAACAGGATGTTTCAACGATTACCGAATCTCAGGGAGATGACCATGAGCACGCAACTCAAGCCAACGCTGGGCACGATTCATTTATGGGGGATCGCTGTCGGGCTGGTGATTTCCGGCGAATACTTCGGCTGGAGCTACGGCTGGGGCGTGGCGGGTACACTGGGCTTTTTGGTAACAGCCTTGATGGTTGCGACCATGTACACCTGCTTCATCTTCAGCTTTACCGAGCTCACTACGGCCATCCCGCACGCGGGCGGCCCGTTTGCCTATAGCCGCCGCGCCTTTGGCGAAAAAGGCGGTCTGATCGCCGGTATGGCCACCCTGATCGAATTCGTATTCGCGCCACCGGCCATTGCCATGGCAATCGGTGCGTACCTTAACGTGCAATACCCGGGGCTGGACCCCAAACATGCGGCTGTCGGCGCTTACATCGTGTTCATGGCGCTCAACATCGTCGGCGTAAAGCTGGCAGCAACCTTTGAGCTGGTCGTGTGCATTCTGGCCGTGGCCGAGCTGCTGGTGTTCATGGGGGTGGTCGCGCCCGCATTCAGTTTCAGCAACTTCGCCCTCAACGGCTGGGCCGGTTCCCAGACCTTCGGGCCGGAAGCGATTGCCGGCATGTTCGCCGCCATCCCCTTTGCGATCTGGTTCTTCCTGGCCATTGAAGGCGCTGCAATGGCCGCCGAAGAAGCCAAGGACCCGAAACGCACCATTCCGAAAGCTTACATCAGCGGCATTCTGACCCTGGTATTCCTCGCTATCGGCGTCATGCTGTTTGCCGGTGGCGTGGGTGACTGGCGCACTCTGGCCAACATCAACGACCCATTGCCACAAGCCATGAAAGCCGTGGTCGGTAACAGCTCCGGCTGGCTGCACATGCTGGTCTGGATCGGCCTGTTCGGTCTGGTCGCCAGCTTCCACGGCATCATCATGGGTTACTCGCGCCAGTTCTTCGCCCTCGCCCGCGCCGGTTACCTGCCTGCCTCGCTGGCCAAGTTGTCACGCTTTCAGACACCGCACCGGGCGATCATCGCAGGTGGCCTGATCGGCATCGCCGCCATCTACAGCGATGGCCTGATCAACCTGAGCGGCATGACACTCACCGCCGCAATGATCACCATGGCTGTATTCGGCGCTATCGTCATGTACATCATGAGCATGCTCAGCCTGTTCAAGCTGCGCAAGACCGAGCCTGATCTTGAGCGCAGCTTCCGCGCGCCAGGTTACCCGGTGGTGCCCGGTATTGCGCTGGCTCTGGCAGTCGTGTGCCTGGTGGCAATGGCCTGGTTCAACATGCTGATCGGCCTGATTTTCCTCGGGCTGATGGCCATCGGTTTTATCTACTTCAGCCTGACTGCCAAATCGCGCGCCGATGCACCGACCGACGCGATGCTGACCGGGCAATAATTCAGAGACTTTCCGGGGTTGCGTGCAAAGGGTTTTGCACGCAACCCGGTCAAGGCGCATACACTTGAACCATTGAGCAGCCTCGCTGCTCAAACCGGTATCACAACAAGGAGAGCGCTATGCCCTGGTATGCCTGGTTAATTCTGCTCGTAGCCATCGGCTCGATCGTCGGCGGTCTTATGATGCTGCGCGATACAGCCAAGAAACTGCCCCTCACCGAAGAACAACTCAAGCGCGTCCATGAGCGCAACGCCGAAATGGACGCCAAGGAAGCCAAGGACCGTTAAATAAGTCCGGGTGGCAGGCTGAAAACCTGCCCCTGCCTATTTCCCGATCTCTGCGCTGACCGAAAGCACCTTGATATGAAGCGGCTGAAAGATCGTCTCCAACTCGCCGTCCGCGCGCAACTTCTCCAGCAGCGCTTTGAAGTGTGGAACATCAATGTTGCCATTGGGGCGCAACAACGCGTATTGACGGTAGATCTGATCAACGCGTTCGGAGACCATTAACTGCGCCGCTTCATCTTTGTTACGTGCCATAAAATCAATCAGATAAGAACGGGTAACAGGTGCGATATCCGCCCGATTGCGCACCACCATCAATAGATTACTGTCGTGAGAATAGGTGGAGGTCACATTGAAGTGCTCACTCAAGTACTTCTGATCGGTATTGAAGTTGGCAAATCCATAATGGTAACCACTGAACAACGCCAGACGTTTGTCAGACAGATCATCGAAGTAATTCTGATCACGCCCTTCGACCCGCCTTGCTACATAGACCTCGGCATCTTCAAGGCCCAGATCGACGGTTTCGTGCGCAATATCCTTCCAGCCCCAGTCAGGGTTCTCAAAGATCGCAACATCGAAACGCCCTTCCGCGAAGTCACGAAAACGCCGGGGCACGGAGGTGGGGATCATCACAAACTCGTAATCGTCCTGCTCAGCATTCAGGGCATCGATCAGCTTTGGCAACAGACCGGCGTCTTCGCCTTTTTCAGGGCGGACCATATACGGAGGGAAATGCACGGCGGCCACCCGCACGACCTGCGCGGCATAGACGTGGGACGTTGCCATGAACGGCACAAAGAGCAGAAGGCCTGTGGCGAACGTCCGCGCGACGCCATCAATTAATACTGCAAATTTTTTCATAAAACACGACATCAATCAAAGCCCTCCACGCTATGCGGTTTCCATGATTTAAACAACTGTCAAATCAACGGCGTCAGCATCGCTCACAGTGGTTACTATTGTGCACCGCTGCGATGAACTCGCGTGAGGCACCAATGCAATTAGCAGCGGTCACTGTAAGGGCAGTTATAAAAACGATATTGTCGGCGCAGCGTCAGGCGTGGGCGCAACAGGCTAATCTGGCTACGCTGAAGCCATTGACTATCGTAAGGGAGCTTGATGATGCCGCATTGGCTGGTGATTGATCTGGAGGCTACCACCGAAGAAGGTGGCTGGCCGGTCGCAGAAATGGAAGTCATCGAAATAGGCGCGACGCTGGTCAATCAGGACGGGCGCGAGCTGGACCACTTCGAGCGCTTCGTACGCCCCGCACGCAGGCCCGTGCTGACTCATTTTTGCCGAGAGCTGACCCATATCACTCAAAGCAGTATCGACAGCGCTGCGCCCCTGACGACCGTGTGGCCTCAGTTCGAGCGCTGGTTGAGCCATCACCGTGCCCGCGTGCTGGGATGGGCCAGCTGGGGGGATTACGACCGCCAGCAACTGGAAGAGGAATGGCGCTACCATCGCCTCGACAGCGCACTGTCGAGCATGCCGCACGTCAACCTCAAACAGCGATTCGCTCAAGCGCGTCAGTTGCAAAAGCCGATGGGCCTGAACAGCGCCCTGCAACTGGCTGGCATGCAATTCACAGGTCAGCAACACCGGGCACTGGTTGATGCGCGCAATACCGCCCGGCTCTTGCCGTTGATACTGCCTAATTGAATCTCGCTGCACGTCGTCAGTTGTTCAGCATCGACTTGCAAGGGGCGTGACGAGTTTTACCGTGTTGGGCATACTGGCGGGCCATTTCCAGCCCTTTCAAAAGGAATCGCCCATGTTCAAGGTCAACGAGTACTTCGACGGCACCGTCAAATCCATCGCCTTCAGCCAGGTCGACGGTCAGGCAACCATCGGTGTCATGGCGGCGGGCGAATATGAGTTCGGTACAGCGCAACGGGAAATCATGCACGTGATCTCCGGCGAGTTGAACGTGAAGCTCCCGGACAGCACCGACTGGGAAACTTTCTCCACCGGCAGCCAGTTCAATGTCCCGGCCAACAGCAAGTTCCAGCTCAAGGTCAGCGTTGATACCGCTTACCTGTGCGAATACCGCTGAGACTGAAAACGTGGGGGGCCTGACCTCCCACATTGCCCGCACACCTGCTTACACTGCGCCTTTCTATTCGACGCCAGCATTGAACTGCAACGCCGCCAGACGTGCGTAGAGCGGGTTGCTGGCGATCAGTTGCTGATGGGTACCGACCGCCACAAGCCGGCCCTGATCCATGACGGCAATCCGGTCGGCATTCTGCACCGTGGCCAGCCGGTGGGCGATAACCAGCGTGGTACGCCCCTGCATCAGGCTCGGCAAGGCTTGCTGAATCAAGTGCTCACTTTGCGCATCCAGTGCACTGGTCGCCTCGTCCAGCAGCAGAATCGGCGCATCGACCAGTAACGCGCGGGCAATCGCCAGACGCTGCCGCTGTCCGCCGGACAATCCCACTCCGCCCTCACCCAGGTGCGTACCGTAGCCGTCGGCCATGTCGAGAATGAACTCGTGCGCATGGGCGATACGCGCTGCTGCCTGTACCTGCTCAAGGCTGGCAGTGGCGTTACCGTAACGAATGTTGTCCTCGACACTGCCGAAAAACAGTGCGGGCGATTGTGAAACCAGCGCGAAGCAGCGGCGCAGATCGTGCGGATCAAGCTGTGCGATCGGCACGCCCTCGATCAGGATGCGCCCTTGAATCGGGTCGTAGAAACGCAGCAGCAGGTCGAGGATGGTCGACTTACCTGCTCCGGAAGGCCCGACCAGCGCCAGGGTTTCACCGGGCTCGATGTTCAGGGTCAGGTTATCCAGCGCATTGCGCTCGGGACGCGACGGGTAGGCGAAGGTGACATTCTCCAGCGCCAGACGCCCGCTGATGCGCTGTGGCAGGCTCTGCAGGTCGGTGGTCGGCACGCTAATCTCGCTACGTGCCTGAAGCAGTTCGCCGATCCTCTCTGCGGCACCGGCGGCGCGCTGCAAATCGCCAATCACCTCGCTCAACGTGCCGAACGCCATACCGACCATCAGCGCGTAGAACACGAACGCTGCCAGCTCACCGCTTGATATGCGGCCGCTGATCACGTCCATACCGCCGACCCACAGCATCACCGCCACCGCACCCAGCACCAGAACGATCACCAGCGTGATCAGCCAGGAGCGCTGCAAAATCCGTTTGCGAGCGGTCTCGAACGCCTGCTCCACCGTATGCGAAAAACGCTGCTTGTCCTGTTGCTGATGGTTATACGCCTGCACCGTCTTGATCTGCCCCAACGCCTCGGCCACGTAGCTGCCCACATTAGCGACCCGGTCCTGGCTCTCGCGCGACAGGTTTCGCACCCGCCGTCCGAACATGAGGATGGGCGCGATGATCAGCGGCAACGCCACCACCACGATGCTGGTGAGCTTGGGGTTGGTGATGAACAACAGCACGATGCCGCCAATGACCATCAGTGCGTTGCGCAGGAACATTGACAGTGACGAGCCGATCACCGACTGCAACAACGTGGTATCGGCGGTCAGCCGCGACTGGATTTCCGAACTGCGATTGTTCTCGTAAAAGCCCGGATGCAGCTCTATCAGGTGATCGAATACTTTCTTGCGCAGGTCGGCGACCACGCGCTCGCCGATCCATGACACCAGATAAAAGCGGGCGAACGTTCCGATGGCCAGGCCGACCGTCAGCAGCATGAAAAAGCCGATCGAGCGCTCGAGCAACTGCGGCGAGCGGGTCATGAAGCCCTGATCGACCATCAGCTTGATGCCCTGGCCGATCGACAAGGTGATGCCCGCAGTAATGACCAGTGCCAACAATGCTCCGAACGCTTGCCAGCGATACGGCGCAATGAAACTCGCAGCCAGGCGAAGGGCCTGGCGGTGACGTCGCGTAATCAGTGAAATCATGAAGCCTGCCTGTTTGCCCGATCTTTCTGAATGGCGAAGCCTACACCTGTCATGCATGGCGCGCTGTGCATCATTTCGAATGAACTTGCGCACGGCTTCAAAGGTCAGGTTATGACTGCTTTACAGGGGCCGCTATAAGACATCGATCTAAGCGTCTACTGGCAGATTCGCATCATTTCTGTTGCACTGGGAACGCGTTTGAGCGGCTGACAGCACCTGTCACGGACCGGTCATCAAGCGCGGTTAATTTAACGCCGTTACCTGATGAAAGGAGAAACACCATGAGCCTGCAAGAGCGCAGCAACGAAGTTCCAGTCGTTCGAGCCACGCCCAATCTGCCGGTTGGCGGTGCAATTCTCGACGAGCATGGGCAAGAAGTCCTGATCACTGAAGCAATGGTTCAGGCTGCCTGCCAGGAATGCGACAAGAACTGGGTAACCCCGGAAAAATAAAACCGAACCGTGCCAAATGCCTTGAAACCCGACCCTGAGTCGGGTTTTTTATGCCCCGCGTTTACCGGACGATCAGACCAGTACCGCCCCCAGTGCCCGCACGAGTTGCGTAAGCTCCCCGGACTCACCTTCGACGCGGACCTTCAGCCCTTCAATTTCCCGACGTGGCGGGTAATGCTTGCGCAACGCATCGAAGGCCAGGCGCTGGCTGGCAGTGTCGCCAGTCAGGCTGCGACGAAAATCTGCGTCATCACGCCGCGGGTCGTACACGCCACGGCACAGCATGTTCAGTGCCCAGACCGGATCGCTGTCAGCATCGAGGCTGACCTGCGCCAGCCAGGGTTTGGGCAGCAGATCGTCCAATTTTATCACCGCAGGCTGCCCCAGAAAGGCACACAGCGCCTGATAGATCTGCGCAGTGCCCCGTTGCCTGCCATCGAGGCTGTAACCGGCGATGTGCGGCGTACCCAGAACGCACAGGTCGGCCAGCGCCACGTTGACCTGCGGCTCACCTTCCCACACATCCAGCACGGCTTGCAGGTCTTCGCGCTCAAGCAGCACGTCGTGCAGCGCAGTGTTGTCCACCACGGCACCACGGCTGGCATTGATCAGCCAGGCGCCCTGCCTGAGTTGGCGCAAACGGGTTTCGTCGAGCAGGTGCCAGGTTGCCAACGCCCCGGTCTTGCTCAACGGCGTGTGCAGGCTGATGACGTCACAGCGCTGCAATATCTCGTCAAGGCTGACGAAGTCACCACCTTCGGCAGACTCGCGTGGCGGATCGCAGACCAGCACGTTCCAGCCAAGCGCCTTCAAGACATCGACCAGACGACCACCCACCTGCCCTGCACCGACCACACCGTAAGTACGTTGCGCGAGGTCGACGCCTTCGATTTCAGCCAGGGTCAGCAGGCTGCCGAGCACGTAATCCACCACGCCGCGCGCATTGCAGCCCGGTGCGCTGGCCCACTGGATACCGGCTTGCTGAAACCCTTCCAGATCCAGATGATCGGTGCCGATGGTGCAGGTGCCGACAAACCGCACCGGGCTGCCTTCGAGCAGCTCACGGGTTACGGGTGTCACGGAGCGCACCAGCAGGATGTCGGCGTTCGCCACCGCAGCGCGATCTATGGCGCGTCCCGGCAAGCGATGAATCTCACCGAAATGAGCGAAAAAAGCGTCGAGCAGGGGAATATTTTCGTCAGCAACAATGCGCATGGAAGACTCTCTGGGTCTGGCGAACAGGGACCGGTCCCCAGCGGGAACAGGTGCGTCGTGAACCGGCGCGGGTTGCAGCGATGTAACAATCAATCAGGCTTTTTGCGTATCCAGTACAGGAACGTGCCTTCTTCAGCCTGCTCCGCAACCAGCTCATGCCCAAGAAATACACAGAACTTCGGAATATCGCGGCGCGTGGACGGATCGGTCGCGATCACCTTGAGCAGGCCGCCCGCAGGCAAGTCACGCACCTTTTGATGCAGCATCATCACCGGTTCCGGACAGAACAGGCCGACAGCGTCCAGCACGGCGTCGACGGTGAGGTTTTCAATGGGCTCAGACATGGGGCACTCCAGAGGCGGGTGACGATTGTCGCTCAATTCAGTCGGTCAGGCCAAATACTGATGGTTGTACTGATGCCGAACGGCGGCGCGCAGCAAGACAGCAGACAGAAAAATGCCAGGCACATGGCCTGGCATTGATCGTGACCCAGACGACCGTCAGAACGGCAGTTTCATGCCCGGTGGCAACTGCATGCCTGCGGTCATGGAAGCGGTCTTGTCCTGGCTGGCCTGCTCGATCTTGCGCACAGCGTCGTTGACGGCGGCGGCGATCAGGTCTTCCAGCACTTCCTTGTCTTCCTGCATCAGGCTGTCATCCAGATTGATGCGCTTGACGTCGTGACGACCGGTCATCACGACGCTCACCAGGCCTGCGCCCGATTGACCGGTGACTTCCGCGTTGGCCAGTTCTTCCTGCATCTTGGCCATTTTTTCCTGCATTTGCTGCGCCTGCTTCATCAGGCCAGCCATGCCACCTTTCATCATGGGATATCTCCTCGAAAATGGATGGTTTGTTTGCGCGGCGCCAATGGCGCCCTGTGTTCAGTTATTGAGGCTGCACCGCAGGCGCGTCTACGGGCTGGATCGTATCTTCCCGGATAACAGCGCCAAACTGCTGCAACATCTGCTGGATATACGGGTCGGCCTGGATCGAGGCTTCGGCCTGACGCTGACGCTCGGCACGCAGTCGCGAGGCAGCCTGGGCAGGAGTTTCCTGCTCGGGCTTGATCAGCTCGATACTCAGATTGATCGTGCGACCATGATACTGGTTCAACGCATCGTTCAGGCGGCGCTGCTGGGTTGAGTTGAATAGGGCGCTGTGCGCCGGGTCCAGGTGCAGCAGCCATTTATCGCCATCGACCGCCATCAAGGTGCAGTTGGCGGCAATGCTGCCGGTCATGCCGGAGATCGGCAGTTTGGGGAATACCTCCAGCCAGTCGGCAGCAAGGCCGGTGGCTGGTTTGGCGGCCGGAGCGGGCTCGGGCTCGACCGCTTCAAGCTCGACGACGCTCTCGTGGGCCAGTTCATCCAGATAGCTGTAGGACGCCGGGTCGATGTCGATATCCGGCTCGACGTAATCGTCATCCGCTGGCGGCTCGTCATCGCGGCCCATTGGGCCGGAATTCGAAGACATCGAATCCGGATTCATGGACAGATAGGCGGAATCAGGGATGGCTTCAAGCATCGCCGGTGTAACCTGCTGCCCGGCAACCGGCTGCGCAGGTTCCGCCTCCGGCGCATCTGGCACTGGGCTGGCGGGCGCAGGCGTCGGCATTGGGGTGAGGTCTGGCTGTTCGGAGACAGTCTCCAGAACCGGCTCGGCTACCGGTTCTGCAACAGTGCCAGTGTCAGGTGCGGATTCAGCGTTTTTTTCGGCAACCGGTGCCTTTGGCTCATTCCACGGCAGATCGACTTCTTCGACCGGCTCGGGCTGTGCTTGCGGCTTTGATTCTGGCTGTGCTGCGGGCTCAGCTCGTACAGCAGCGGTCGGCATCGGGGCGGCTGCGGGCGGCAGCGCTTCGAAGGCCGGATCGGGCGCAGCCATGACCGGCGCTTTTGCAACTGCGGGAGCTACCGACGCAACAGGTGTCGCATCGGCCACTGCTTTTCGGGAATCAACCGTGGCCTGGCTGATCCCCACCGGCTTTAGCGGTTGCCTCGGCGCATCGTCGTTATCGGCCGGGCGGAACGCCAGCATGCGCAGCAGAACCATCTCGAAACCGCCACGCGGGTCCGGGGCCAGCGGCAGGTCACGACGACCAATCAGGCCCATCTGGTAATAGAACTGCACGTCTTCGGCAGGCAATGCCTGGGCCAGCGCCAACACCCGGTCGCGGTCGCCGTGCCCGTTGTCGACGCCTTCCGGCAACGCCTGGGCAATCGCCACGCGGTGCAGAACATTGAGAATCTCCGAGAGCACGCCGTTCCAGTCAGGCCCCTGCTCGGCCAGGTGACGCACCGCTTCCAGCACACCGCGAGCGTCGCCTTCCAACAACGCAGTCAGCACATCGAACACCTGACCGTGATCCAGCGTGCCGAGCATGGCGCGCACATCGGCAGCCATGACCTTGCCTTCACCAAAGGCAATGGCCTGATCGGTCAAACTCATCGCGTCACGCATCGAACCGTCGGCAGCGCGCCCGAGCAGCCACAGCGCATCGTCTTCGAACGGCACATTCTCGACGCCCAGTACGTGGGTCAGGTGTTCGACCACACGTTCGGGCGTCATGTTTTTCAGCGAGAACTGCAGGCAACGCGACAGAATGGTCGCGGGCAGTTTCTGCGGATCGGTGGTAGCGAGGATGAACTTGACGTAGGGCGGCGGCTCTTCAAGCGTCTTGAGCAAGGCGTTGAACGAGTGACTGGAGAGCATGTGCACTTCGTCGATCAGGTAGACCTTGAAGCGACCGCGACTTGGCGCGTATTGCACGTTATCCAGCAGTTCGCGCGTGTCTTCGACCTTGGTGCGGCTGGCGGCGTCGATCTCGATCAGGTCGACGAAACGACCTTCATCGATCTCTTTGCACACCGAGCAAGTGCCGCAGGGCGTAGACGTAATGCCGGTTTCGCAGTTCAGGCACTTGGCGATGATCCGCGCAATAGTAGTCTTGCCGACGCCCCGCGTGCCGGTGAACAAATAGGCATGGTGCAGGCGTTGGCTGTCCAGCGCGTTGATCAGGGCCTTCAACACATGAGCCTGGCCGACCATTTCGCGGAACGAGCGCGGACGCCATTTACGTGCAAGAACCTGATAACTCATTTAAAACCGTCGCAACTGGTAAGCGGAAGACCGCCAATGCTAGCCGAGCAGGGGCAAAATTGCATCTGGTGTGCGTCTCTATTGTGGCTAAGCTGAGCAAATGAATCCAATGACGCGCTTTAAACGGACTTTTGCAGAGCCACGGCTGCCTCGTGCAGCCGTGGCGTGCATGTTATTGCTGTCGACGCAGACCGTCAGCGCGGCCAAAGCTACTCTGGACTTCGCGGTCAACGAAGGCTGGACCATGCCGATGATGCATATCACCGACTTTCGGCCCGAATCCGGCATCCTGTTCGACATCATGCAAAGCGTTGCGCACCATGTCGGCCTCGAAGCCAGGTACCACGTGATGCCGCGCCTGCGCATCCAGTCGGCGCTTGAGCGCGGTGAAGTAGACATGCATTGCTACAGCTCACAGGCGTGGTATCCCGATCTGTCCGGGGATTACCTCTGGAGCCTGCCGATTCTCTATCAACGCGACTGGCTGGTCGCTTCAGCCGAAACGGCTGCGGGCCCATACCCAGAGCAGTTCGACAATGAAACCGTCGGCACGGTACTTGGCTACAACTACCCTGCCCTGCAGCATCTTTTTGATAATCATCAACTGATACGTGAAGACGCGCGCACGCAGAACCAGACGCTCGGCAAGCTGATGGCTGGACGCTACAACTACGCCGTGACCAACCAGTTGATCCTTGAATGGACCAATCGAAACCTGCCTGTCGGCAGAAGGCTGAAGCCCATATCGCTGGTCGCAGAGCAGCCTGCGGCCTGCCTGATACGCAACACCCCCGAGCTGCCGACAGGTAAAATCCTGCGCACACTGGTGCAAATGCGCCTGTCGGGCGAGATTCAGCAAATCATCGATCACTACACCACGCCCACGACCCCGTGACCCTTCATCTGCGGTGTAGCAATAGCGTCATATTCCGTCGTTACGCTCGCCTGAAATCTTTGGTAATACATTAACCAGCGCGAGTATTTGGCGATGAGCGACAGACCAGACGACGAAGACACCAACAACAACCCCAGCCGCCGTCGTTTTCTGGGCGGGATGGCTGCCCTGGGCGCAGGCGTTACGCTGAGCAGCTACGTGTCGGCCCACGAGAAACCGCCCGCCGACAACGACAAGCATCATCACCTTGCCGGGCCTGCGCTGGACCGGGCCTTGCGCGAAAACGTGAAGACCATTGTGGTGATCTATGCCGAGAACCGCAGCTTCAACAACCTGTTCGGCGATTTTCCCGGGGTCCAGAAGCCACTCTCCTCGCTCAGACCTTCCGACTATGAACAGCGCGACCGCGACGGCACGCTGTTGTCCAAACTGCCGCCAGCCTGGGGTGGTGTGTTGCAGGTCGGGCCGCAAACCGTTGACGGCGTGACCTACCCGGCAGGCGAGCAGTTTCAGAAAGACCTGCCCAACGCCCCCTTCCCGCTCAAGGGGCCGAACGGCGAAGACCTGCCGCTGAGTCTGGTCACTCGCGACCTGTGGCACGTTTTCTATCAGAATCAGATGCAGATCAATGACGGTCGCAATGATCGATTCGTCGCCTGGGCCGACGCTGGCGGGCTGACCATGGGCAACTACGCACAGACCCAGTACTCGCTGCGCCTGTGGGACGTTGCCTCGGAATTCGTGCTGTGCGACAACTTTTTTCAGGGTGCATTTGGCGGCTCGTTCCTCAACCACCAGTACCTGATTTCAGCCACCGCGCCGATTTACCCTAACGCTGCCGAGTCTCCGGCCAAATCGCAGATCGCAACCCTGCAAAGCTTCAACCCGCAGGACCCGCGCCTCAAGCCGCTGGACAAGTCGCCTGCCAGCGCAATGGAGGGGCCACCGCAGTTCGGTCCCAGCGCGATTACCCCGGACAACTACGCCGTCAACACCATGGCCCCGCCCTACTGGCCAACCTGGCTGCGCGACCCGCAGAACCCTGATTACTCGAAACCGGATCTGCCCAACGTGCTGGTTCCGCAAAGCCACGAACACATCGGCGACAAACTGTCGAAAAGAAATGTCGACTGGGCCTGGTACGCAGGGGCCTGGCAAGTGACGCTGGACGAGTTCAAGGACTCCACGGGAATCCCGAAAATCCCTAACTTTCAATACCATCACCAGCCGTTCAACTACTTCAAGCAACAGGGTCCGCAAAACCCTGAAGAACGCAAAAAACGTCTGCGTGACGGCGGCCTGGGTGACGAGTCCAGCACCAACCGCTTCCTCGCCGATGCCGAAGCCGGCAAGTTGCCCGCCGTGTCCTTCTACAAACCTCAGGGCAACCTGAACATGCACGCCGGTTATGCCGACGTGGCTGCGGGTGACCGACACATAGACCGGGTGATCAAGGTCCTGCGCAAGAGCCCGCAATGGGACAACATGGTGATCGTCGTGACTGTGGACGAGAACGGCGGCTGGTGGGACCACGTCGCACCGCCCAAAGGCGACCGCTTCGGCCCCGGCACGCGTATTCCCGCGCTGGTCATTTCACCCTTCGCCCGCAAAGGCAAGGTGGACCACACGGTCTACGACACGGCCTCGATCCTGCGCCTGATTACCCGTGTGCATAACCTGGAAAAACTCGACGGCCTGAAACGCCGCGACGACGCCATGATCGCACGCGGCCAGGCCCCCATGGGCGACCTGACCAACGCATTGCACTTTCCTGCCTGATTCCGTGCTATAGGGCTCAGGTACTCGCGTCGGCTGCCTCCAGTGCAGTCGGACGCGACGTCTTGACCGGTGGCAGGGACGCCACATACACCGTGCGGGATGGAAACGCGAAACGCACATCCAGTTCGGCGAAGGCTTCCATGATGTCCAGATTGATCGCCTGCTGCACATCCATATAGACGTTGTAGCTGGGGTCGAGAACGATAAAGACGGTCTCGAACTCCAGTGACGTTTCGCCAAAACCACGGAAATGCGAGCGGTCGAAACGGGCGAGTTTCTGCGCATTGATGATCGCTTCTACTTTCTTTGGCACTTCCCGTATCTGATCGACGGAACAGTCATAGGTCAGCCTGAATTCGAAGACAATCCGCCGCTCCTGCAAGCGTTTGTAGTTCTGAATGGTGTTGTTGATCATGTCGGCGTTGGCCATCACGATCTGCTCGCCGCCCAGGCTGCGGATGCGCGTGGTCTTCAGACCGACATGTTCGACCGTACCCGACAGCGCGCCAACCACAATGAAATCGCCCACTTCAAAAGGCTTGTCCACTGCAATGGAGAGTGAGGCAAACACATCACCCAGAATGTTCTGCACCGCCAGCGCAACCGCAATACCGCCCACCCCGAGGCTGGCGACAAACGCGGTGATGTTGACCCCGACGTTCGACAACATCGCCATGACCACCGTGGCCCACAGCAACACTTTCGCGCCCCACAGGCTCAACGTTGCCAGCGCACTGCCCTGATAGGTGCCGCCAGCGTTGTGACGTACAAAGTAGCGCTGCAGCGCGAGCGCAATTGCCCGGTTCGCCCACAACCCGACCTGCAATGCAGCAACCACGAACCACAGACTGCTGACCCGCCCAAGCCAGCGCTCCGGCAGATCGAGCATGCCCACCCCGATCAGAATCGAAGCCAGCAGTAACAGTGTATTGCTGGTGCCCGACAGCACCTGCACCACGATGTAGCGCATATGCGTGCTGGGCGAATCAGGCCGCGAGCGCATCTTTCGGAGCACAAAACCGATAACCCCCCTGACCAGAATAAAACTCATGGTAGAGGCGAACACAGCGAGTATCCAATTGGCGAGCGAAATGCCCAGAAATTGCGAGTCTGTGAAAAATCTGATGATGTCCTGTTCCATCCGGCCCCCGGCTCCACTGCTACGAGACGCCTGACCGAAAAGCCCGTGACACCCGCAGCGACTTGAATTGCCCCTTGCCGTAAAACGGTTTCAAGCGACGCGTAAGGGGTTAGGTGGCACATGACGCCGAGGGTTCAGACGAATTCGGATCGCATTATCAGCAGCTTTCACATCCGGCATGGCATACAGGCGCAGGAACAGCTAATGAACTCGGCATACGGAGACGGTTGGGTGGTAATCGGGGATGTGGAGATTTCAGTGCAACTGCGTCGAGGGCCGACTAAGGATTCGTTAAGGTGGTGCCCCCACCAGCCACACCCCGGCACACAATGTTCCCGCTGTGGCTGCTTCCTTCCGGATCTGACCAGGTTCACGGGTAATCGTTGCGGGGGGACCGATGGGGTCACCATAACGACACTCACCAGTTGGCGAGCCGCGCCATTGTACCGGTCTGGCGTGAGTTTACAACCGTTGGTTCGGATAAAAATTTCGAGGGGGCTCAAGCACTTGTGTGCCGGGGCTGAAACGCAAAGCGATATCGGCCGTCGGTGTGACAAATCCTCGAAACACCCTCATTCGATCCTGTACCCTGCCCGCCTCAATAATAATCAGCCAGCAGGTTGCTCATGCAGACTCGATTGGTCGGCTACCACGATCTCAACGCCTCTCAACGTCAACAGCTCGAACACCTTGAAGTAACGCAGGAGCAAGTGCAGTTCTCCGGCGATATTTACACCGCGCTCAATACTCTGCTGGTCAACCCCAACCCGAATGTTTGCGGCTTTGTGCTTTTGGGCGACGATAAACCGGTGGGTTTTTTCCTGCTCAAGCGCGGGGATTGTCTGCCGAACTGGGCTCAGGAGACGCTGGCTGCGACGCTGCATGCGTTGCAGATCGATCACCGCGAACAGGGCAAGGGGTTAGGCAAGGCGTGCTTGCAGGCATTGCCTGCGGCGCTGCGCCTGAAGTGGCCGGACATCACGCATTTGATGCTCTCGGTCGATGCAGACAATAGCGCTGCTATCGGGCTTTATGCAGGTCAGGGCTGGGTGGACACCGGAGAGGCTTATCGCGGAAGGATCGGTTTTGAGCGCAGGCTGGTGCTGACGCTTTGATACGGAGTTTGAACACGCGCCTGACATCCAGCGATGTCAGACGCTGCCTGGGTTACTGAGCCTGCAACACCTCGTCGGCCTTGCCACCCGCATCCTGAATCACCAGGTGGATGAAGTGCAGCTTGGCGATTACCGCCGGAGGCAGCACGAACGGATAGAAGTCCGGCTGGCCCATGCTGCGTGACAGCTCGTTGAGCATGCTGGCCAGTTCGATCCAGGCGTTGACGAACGACAGGAACGCCGGGCCGCCTGGGTGCTGTGGATCGTAGAGCACTTCCAGCGGGAATGGCTGGTAGTCCAGCTCCATGTCGCGAGCGCTCATGCCAAAACCCAAGGCGGTGTCGACCGCGTCCATCATGTGCAGGTAATGAGCCCAGGTTTCGGCCCAGTCTTCCCACGGGTGCATGGTGGCGTAAGCACTGACAAAGCTTTCCTGCCAGTTGTCGGGCGCGCCGTTTTTATAGTGGTGATCAAGCGCATCGGCGTAGCTGGCGCGCTCGTCGCCGAACAGATTGCGGCAGCCGTCCTGCCAGTGGGTATTGGCGATGAGCCGATCCCAGTAATAGTGGCCGACTTCATGGCGGAAATGGCCGAGCAAGGTGCGGTAGGGTTCGTGCATCTGCACGCGCATCGCTTCGCGGTGTGCGTCGTCGGCTTCCTCGATGTTCAGGGTAATCAGGCCATTGGCGTGGCCAGTGGTCGGCAGCTTGCCTTCCAGATCGACACCGACAAAGTCAAAGGCCAGGCCGGCTTCTTCATCGACGCTCTTGGGGATGACCTGCAACCCCAGGGAAATCAGCTGCGCAACCAGACGACGCTTGGCGGTCTCGACCTTGCGCCAGCGTTCGCCGTTTTCGGCGATGGACAGGTCGGGAATGGTGCGATTGAGGCTGCACGCAACGCAGAACTCACCGGCGTTGTGCTCCGGAAACAGCCAGTTACAGGCTGCCGGGGTATCGAGGTTAGCGCAACGCCGATACAGACCCGCACCCGGTTCGTCGCTCAGGCGCCAGGTAGGCTCAGGCCCTGCTTCAAGCGTAGCCACGCGACCCTGCTCGGGCAGGTAACCCAGCGCAGCCGAACAGGCCAGGCATTGGGAATTGGGGAAAAACACCGACTGGCCGCATGTGCACTGCCAGACCTTGCTGTTACGTTTGGATTCGCCGACAAATGGGGCGGTAATGCGTGAACTCAATTGCTCGAAAAAGCGGTACATGGCGATCTCCCGTTGGCCTTGCATGGACTAGATCATGCCTAAGCTTCAGGGGTTCAAAATATTATCGAACGGCGGGGACGGATAGCGTCGACGGCGTTTGCATGGGCGAAAACGGTGCGTCGCACGGTAGTTGGGATTATCGTTCCGCATGCTCCAGCGTGGTCACAGTCTACGCCGCACCATCACATTCAAGACCGGACGCAGAGCGTCCAGAACGGCATGCGACGCGGAGCGTCGCACGATGATCAAATGCCTAAGCAGAGCGTCGCACGGTAGTTGGGATTATCGTTCCGCACGCTCCAGCGTGGGAATGCCGTGCGTGACGCTCCGCGTCACAGATCTGCGCCGCGCCATCACATTCAGGATAGGACGCAGAGCGTCCAGAACGGCATGCGACGCGGAGCGTCGCACGATGATCAA
>NZ_JAWHOO010000002.1:0-184396 GCF_032586855.1 Pseudomonas syringae group sp. J254-4
CGGGAACGTTGCTGCTGCTGATCTGTGCTTCTTCAAGGATGCATTGCTCGAAGTACGCTTCGACCTCGCTCAGGTACCGGTGCGTGAGTGCCGCATTGCCGCGCACCGACGCTGGCAGTTTTTGCGGGTCGCTCTCGGCACCACACAGTCCGGAGACAGTCTGGGCAATCTGGATCTTGTGTTCATGCGCGCTTTGCCATTCCCGAAAAGCCGCCTGATCAGCGGCCAGTTGCATGCCCAGATCATTGAAAACGGCCAGCGGGTCATCAAGGGCGATGAGCAGGGAACTGTCCTGATCGTCGACGCTGCCTTGCCAAAAAACATCAGCACCCAGTGGTGCCCATAACGGATGTGTTTCGGCGTCTTCCGACAGCGGGCGAGCAGTGGGGATCGCCGAGTCAGCGAAACGGCCGTCGTCAGTGACATGGCCCTTGTCGATGTCCGCCACGGCCTCGGCGATACGGTTCAACGGCAGGGTGTCCGGCTCGGCCATGGTGATGCAGTAACTGGCCAGGTCGAGTACTTTCATCCACAGCGCACGGCTTGGGGCGCTGGAACGCATGTGCTCGCAAATTCGCCACGTCCATTGCTGCGGGGAAAAGGCGATGTGCAGTGTGTTACGTCTCGGGTAGAGCAGGAAGGGCTTGCCATCGCTGGCACCGCTTCGCTGGTCACTGCCGATCTGCGCGTCCGTCCAGACGATGCGGCTCAGATGGCCGTTGTTTGCTGAGGCGACATATTCATGCAGCGTCCCGGCCGTTTCGTCGAAAACATAGACGTAGCCGTCATACAGCTGGCGAAGGGTGTAGCTGCGTGTTTTCAGTGTCGGCATCAGCGCCCATTTGCCCTGTTTCGGCAATGGTTTCAGTTGCTCCGGCGCGGCGTCGTAGCGGGAGCGATCCAGCGCGTAGCGCACCGGCACGATGGCGACGTTGGGTCCTCTGAACGGGCAAAGGCTGGTGGCTGTCGCCGGGGTTTTGGGGAACAGTGCGGTGCGTCGTTGCTGGTGTGTGCCGTGTTTATCGGTCATGCGGGAAACTCTCTGCGCAGAAACGGGCAATTTCGCCTGCTGTATGCAGAAGTACATTCCAAGATGTGTGCCGAGAAGTTTTTTATCTAATAAAAACAGATAGATAAAGATTTTCTACGAAGTGATTGGTCAATGTTTAATCAAGAAACCGCGAAAAAGCGCGCAAGCTTCTGCGCATGCGTGCGAATTCTTTCATGTGTGTTGCGGCGCTTTGAATATAAAGCGCTGCCTGTGTCACCCGGACTTTGGATGCGCAAAAGTCTGCGCATCCGATACGTTGCATGACGGCGATAGCGGAGTGTTTATTGAGGGGCAGGTTTAGCTAAGGTGAGCAGGGCAACGTTGAGGGCGGTGTCGTGATGAGCTGTTCAAGTTTGATCTCGACCAACCTGACATTGTCTCGTTCGATCGTCTTGGTTTTGATCGGCTCTTTTGCGAACCCTCGCTGATGGTAGAAATCGATGGCAGGGGCATTGTTCTCCAGCACCCAGACGACAACTCTGGTGCGGCCAGCGGATTGAAAGAGAGGCATCACATAGTCGAATAGCTCTCGCCCAATACCTTGGCGTGTGTGCATCGGGCTGATATAGATGGCCTGTATTTCTGCGACGCTGCGGTCTTCGGGATGTTCCCTGTCAGCCCCCGTGGCCACCCAGCCCAAGACCCGATCTAACCTGTCGACTTTAACGTACAGGCCAGATTCGCCCGAAGCGATCTCCTTGGTCCAGTGGGACAGCCTTGCCTCAAGCGTTATCCGATTGATATAGGCAGCGGGAATGATGCCCTCATAGGCACTTCTCCATGACTCCAGATGAATCGTCGCTATCTGCAACGAGTCCTTGGGAAGGGCAAGGCGGATGCTCATATCAATGCTCCTGCTCGGTGTGTTTCAGCATTTAAAGCAATGTTTATGGCATTTCTACGCAACCAAACATATATCCGTCTTTCTTGCCCCACTCACACCCTGTATCCATTCCCCACTCACCCCCACCCCGCAAATAAAGCACGATACCCGCCCATCGCTCATATCAAGGAATGATCCATGTCGCTGGCCATCGTCCATAGTCGTGCCCAGGTCGGGGTGGAAGCCCCGGCGGTTACTGTTGAAGCGCATCTGGCCAACGGCCTGCCGGCCCTGACGCTGGTGGGGTTGCCGGAGGGGGCGGTCAAGGAGAGCAAGGACCGGGTGCGCAGTGCCATTCTCAATTCCGGGCTGGATTTTCCGGCGCGACGGATCACGCTCAACCTTGCGCCGGCTGATTTGCCCAAGGATGGCGGGCGGTTCGATCTGGCGATTGCGCTGGGTTTGCTGGCCGCCAGCGGGCAGGTGCCGTTGGTTGCGTTGCAGGATGTTGAATGCCTGGGCGAGTTGGCGTTGTCGGGGGCGATTCGGCCGATTCAGGGTGTGCTGCCTGCTGCACTGGCGGCACGTGCGGCGGAGCGGACGCTGATTATTCCTGCGGTGAACGCTGAGGAAGCGTGTCTGGCCTCGGGGCTGCGGGTGATTGCGGTGAATCACTTGCTGGAGCTGGTCGCGCATTTCAACGGGCGCACGGTGATTGCGCCGTATCAGTCCAGCGGCCTGCTGCATCAGCCCAAGCCGTATCCGGACCTCAGCGAAGTGCAGGGCCAGACGGCTGCAAAACGTGCGCTAGTGATTGCCGCTGCCGGGGCGCACAACCTGCTGTTCAGCGGGCCGCCTGGCACCGGCAAGACTCTGCTTGCCAGTCGGTTGCCGGGTTTGTTGCCGCCGCTGGACGAGCACGAAGCGCTGGAGGTGGCGGCGATTCAGTCGGTTGCCAGTCAGGTGCCGCTGACCAGCTGGCCGCAGCGGCCGTTTCGCCAGCCACATCACTCGGCGTCCGGGCCTGCGCTGGTGGGCGGTGGCAGTCGTCCGCAACCTGGCGAGATCACGTTGGCGCATCACGGCGTTTTATTTCTTGATGAACTGCCGGAGTTCGATCGCCGCGTGCTGGAGGTTTTGCGTGAGCCGCTGGAGTCCGGGCATATCGTGATTTCCCGGGCGCGGGATCGCGTGCGCTTTCCGGCGCGGTTCCAACTGGTGGCAGCGATGAACCCGTGTCCCTGTGGATATCTTGGTGAGCCGACCGGGCGCTGCCGTTGCTCCACCGAGCAGGTGCAGCGCTATCGCAACAAGCTGTCCGGCCCGCTGCTGGACCGGATCGATCTGCACTTGACCGTCGCCCGCGAAGCCACCGCCCTCAACCCTGACCCGACCACCAGTGAAAACACTGCCAGTGCCGCAGCCGTGGTCGCTGAGGCGAGAGACCGTCAGCAACGTCGTCAGGGCTGTGCCAATGCTTTTCTCGACCTGCCGGGGCTGCGCGAGCACTGCGCGCTGTCCAGTGTCGATGAAAGCTGGCTGGAGACGGCCTGCGAGCGTCTGACCCTCTCATTACGTTCGGCGCATCGACTGCTGAAAGTGGCACGGACGCTGGCGGATCTGGAGCAGGTGGACGCGATCAGCCGCAGTCATCTTGCCGAGGCGTTGCAATATCGGCCTTCGAATAATTGACTCGGCAGAATGTAAGTCCACCATGGATAAACAACAGGGGCGCACTCGCTTCTGCGTGGGTCAACCCGACGCGCTCATCACCATTTTTTTATACGCGGTAGCCAATAACTCGACCCATGAATTTTTCTTGTAGATGACGTCATCAATACAACTGACCTCTGTGATCTCCATAGCGGTACCGCACAGAAAGGCACTGTCAAACTGGTTCAGCTCCAAGCTTGAAATATCCCGCTGCACAACTTGCAAGTTCAGTAACTGAGACAGCTCGTCGATGACAACCTGGCGCGTTATTCCCGCCAATGCCATGTCAGTGGTCGGCGTGATGAGTAGGTTTTCTTTCACAAAAAAGACGTTCGAGCCGCTGGACTCACAGACCGTGTCCATCGTAGAAAGAAACAGCACGTCGTCGAAACACTCGCCCTTGTCACGAAAACTCAAAAAACTGAGCGCATAGGTAGATGAGGTTTTTGCTTGGTAGGGATGACAAGCAGCAGGGGCTCGACGCCAATTGGCTATCGTCAGCCGGTAAGGCGTGGTCGCGGATTTGGGGGCGAATGGAAGGACAAATATTACCACTTTGCTGCGACAGTTTCGGCCCATAAAACTGACGTCGACATCGTCATAGAACACGACGATTTTAATGTAAGCGTCTACAAGTTCATTTCGTCTCAGTAGTTCATGACAGGCTTCCGCCAGCATGGCGTTGCTGTAATTCACTTCGTGTTTGAATACCTGCGCTGACCGTTGCAGACGTTGCAAGTGCTCCTCGCATTTGAAAATGCTTGAGCCGTAACTGCGCATACCCTCGTAAACTGATGACGCATAAGAAAGCGAGTGAGTGACGGGTGAAAAAGATACTTTGTCTATCTCGAGGTACTGGCCGTCCAGCCACGCGATTGTCGTCGTCATGATCCGTTCTCGGGTTAATTATTGAGGTGTTATGACAGTGCAGAGGAATCAGCGGCTGACGACTTCACGTGCAGTCAATGCGTTGTAGAACTCGCCCTTGATCAAACCTTCGCCTTCGTAGCTATTAGGGCGACCCCCTTGAAGCTGGAGTTCCTTGATGATGGACTCGTAATCATCCACCGGGATAATCCTGAAATCCATGCTCACACGCGTTACATTCTCCGTGTTCTCTGCCGTCCCGTGCAGTACGCGTGGATCAAACATCAGGCACTGGCCGTAGCGAAGGTTGGTCGGCATGGCATCCATCCTGAGGTCCGATATGAACTGCGGACGTTGCTTTGCATAATCGAAGAAATCGATTCGACTGTCCTTATATTCGTCGTAGCTATAACTCTGCTCATGGGCGAACGTTTTTAGAGCGCGCAGACTGGCACGCTTCGAGCAAACGCTGAGTGCTGCGGTATTTTTAACGTCGCAGAACGGTAACCATATATTGATTTGCTGGAAATAGTCGCCCAGTAAGGTATCCGAGTGGTGAGTAAACAACTCGCCGTCCGGTAGTCTGTAACGGTCATCCAGTGTCGTGGGAATGTGGTAGCGCACCAGCGGGTTATGTTCGAACACAAAGTCGAAACCCAGACGCTGACTGAGCCCATTCACAAAGGTGTAGTATTCATTGATCATTGGCTCACCCAGCGTTTGTAACGGGTCATACCAGTGGCCAGACTCTTTTCGGTGGCGTTGGATTTCTTCGTGTTCGAGGCATTCGTGAATCTTGTCCAGCGGGAAGTTAGCCCTGAGCTTATAGCGGCCGACGAGCGTTTTTTGAAGTGTACCAGCCAAATCGAAGGTCGATGTCGAGTAGTCCATAATCGAGATACCATTCTCTATTATGTGCTGGCTATCAAGTTGCCGATTGAGATCAAAGAAAGACACGAAAATTCCTTATTAACCGTATGCTCTGACTGAAAATGCATGCATTTGTTTTTGCCGATTCGTTCTGACAGGAATCAGCCAGTTGTCCAGGTCGACTACCCGGTTGGCACCCATTCGTTTTTTCATATCGATGGCGCCGCGGCCAAGACAGCTTGTCTTGAATCCAAGCTCATCAGCCACTTTATAAAGTTGATAGTAATCGCTGACGTACAAGTTGAGCCCGGGGGGTACCTGGCTGCGGTCTTGACCTTGCACCAGCTGAGAGAAAACGCCCTGTTGCTGATCAGCGTAGCTTAGGGAGCCGTAGACAGCGACATTATTCAATTTTTCATAATTCATTTTTATATAGTATTTTGGACCTTCAGTTGAGCGTGCCAGTGCCTGCAGTGTTTCAAGAGCGTACAGGTTCCTCACGTGCTGGTATTTGTCCACGTTTAACGACTGCAGTGTTGAAAACGCTTCCAATACTTGATTGTTTTCAACCAGTTCGTCCAAGCGATAGAGTCGCGTATGGCACAGTTCTTCAGTCCTTCGGGTAAGGCGTACCATCTCCTTGTATGCTTTTCTGCCCATGGCAGTCAGCAAACAAGCGTCAAGTTCTCCTTCAACATGCAGATAGGCAACCTGCATGAAGGGAACCACTATTATGTCTGTTTCATATTGCTGGCGCAGCGAGTGATCGGTTTTCTTCAGGGAGGGAACCAACAGCCAGTCGGCTGTATGTGCCTGACGTATCAATTGCTTCAGGAACGGTGGGTCCGGCTGCGCAGTAACAGGCATATAAAAGAAGCCGGGTGCGACATAGGCCTGCTCTTCATGCAGGATACCGTCTTGCTCCGCGAGCCCTTTGAGCATTGACTCCCAGTGGGCAATACCGCTCAAGGGCAGCTGTGGGTTAGAGACGCCATAACTGATGCAAAACGCCTCCCGCTGCGCAGGCAACTCCATACTTACGATCCTTGTATAACAATGTGTGAGAATAGGCTTATATAGTTTTTTCAACCAATCGCTTTTCAGAGTTGAAGGTAAAGTTTCTGTTTCCCAGCGCAGAAAGCTCAGCGTTATGAGTAATGATGAAAAACAAGGTTTTTGGCAGGGCTGCCATCAACTTTCTGATGAGCTGAAGTTCTTCGACGCTGTCCAGCTCGGAGGTGGCCTCGTCGAGGATGGCGATGGACGGTGCATTGATGGTCAAATCAAGCAGCGCAAGTCGTTGAAGCTCTGACTTGCTCAGGTTAACGTCACCACTCCAGGCAACCTCTTGATTGAAGCCCTCCGGCAGGCGTTCGATAATGCTCGAGAGGCCCAGATAAGAGGCCTGCTGATAAAGTTCTTCCTGAGACGTGCTATTGAAATGTTCAAACAGCGGTCCCGGCTTGAATATCGGGCTGGAGGTCAATAACTGAACGTCTTCGGCATGTGGCCGTGTCAGATACCCGATAGTGTCACCCAGCGTCGATACCTGACCTTGACTTGGCAGCAGGCTGCCCACTACCAGACTGGCGAAGGTTGATTTACCGACACCGCTTGCCCCCATGATCACCACGACATCATTCTCGTGAAACGCATGGTCGAAATCTTCTAGCACCGTTATTCCGCTGTGAGGGTTAACGAATGTGACGTTTGAAAACGATACCAATGGCGCACCATTTTGAACGTATTGGCATCTAGGCGCTGCCGTTGGCAAGAGGCCAGCCACGACCAGGCGATCGGCACTGTCGAGGACTTGTCGCAACTCCACCACGCACCTTCCCAAGCGCGCGAAAATCGCAATCAGGCTGTATGAAAGACTCACAGCCAGAACGTTCGCCATCGTGGCTACGCCGATGGCGTGAAAGTAAATGGTTGATGCCACGATGCCGGAAAGAAAGAAAACACCCATCAAATCCAGTTTGTAGCTATACCAACGACGCATCGCAGCATTATCCAGAGAAGCAAACGCTCGAGCGGCCAGGTTGCCGCTCAACCAGTTCAAGATGCTGGAGTTTCTGGCCATGCTTTCAAATCGACCGCCGTCCCAACTCAGTGCTTGAATGCGTGTGAACAATAGGGCGGTGGTGTCGATTTCCCGAGTGTTGGATTTTTTTAGCAACTCGCCGGAGCGTCGTGCTCCCCGCCAATAACACAGGCTGATGAAAACAAACGGAAACAGTACGTAAATGTTATTCAGCACAACATACCCTGCCGTGACCGACAGCAAGGTTGCCGCGCCGATGGTTTCCAGCAACAGAACGGGCAATACTTCATCGACGCGCCGCTGATCCCATGTCAGCTTGTTTTGGCTGTCGTGATTGATTTTCTGGGTCAGGCGCTCATCAAGGCCCGGGTTCATTAAATAAGAAAGGTATCGATTGCAGTGTGCAGACGCCGCCTCAATACATTTCTTCGCCGTGACCAACGCCCCGGAAATCGAAAGCAAAGCACTCACTAGCAAAACGCCGGCCAGCCCGAGCAAAGATGCATTCAGATGCGTACCCAGATAACCGCTAGCGATCAGGTAGTCGCCTGCAATAGTGAGCACTTCTTTGAGTGCCATCAGGGTGAATGCGACCAACGTGATGGCGCCCGTGCCGAACGCTATCAGGCTGCTGGTGATTGATCTGGAAACCCGCTCAGGCTGTTCTGTCGAATCATTTTTACTGTGTACTGCCTTTGGCGGCGAGGACGCAGAGAAAGAGCTTGCCACCGGTGAAGCGAGAGGTCGCGAAGAAGCGCAAGCGTGGTGAGTTTTTATGTCGATAATCCTACCGCCAGAAACAGTCCAGATTTCTTCGGCAGTGTCTCTTTCCTCCGGCTTATCCGTGACGAACATTACGTTTGTATCACGCCATGGGCCGTCCAGCAGTGTTCTCAACAATCCCGCAGCCAGCGCGTCATCCAGCCCTGAGGTCGGTTGGTCGATGTAGATCCAGTCTGTGCGTGCCACTAGGGCGCGGACCAGTTCTATTCGTTTTCCCTGGCCTCTGGAAACGTCCCATTGCTTGATTGCGCCGCAATCCCGCTCTCTGATGTAGTCGAGATAAAAGTCCCCGGGCAGGCGTGCGAGCGCAATCGCCTCCTGTACCTCCTCGTCTGAAAATTCACGCCGATAGATACTCAGATTTTCGCCAAGACCGCCAGCGAATATCCACGGTTCGTCCGGAATGAAAATCGCCTGATCGTCAGCCCCGGGAAAGCGTTGCGCACAGTTTCTCAGCATAGATGTCTTGCCACTGCCTGCGGCGCCGACAATGGCAATATGCTTTGCCTTCGTGGAGGGCGGTATTGATGTTGCGCAAGGGGGGGTAACGGGCTCAGGGGCGTCAAGGTATTGCTCGATATGACGGTGGCC
The DNA here is from genome assembly GCF_032586855.1 of Pseudomonas syringae group sp. J254-4. Taxonomy (NCBI): domain Bacteria; kingdom Pseudomonadati; phylum Pseudomonadota; class Gammaproteobacteria; order Pseudomonadales; family Pseudomonadaceae; genus Pseudomonas; species Pseudomonas syringae group sp. J254-4. Next base: position 8,743 of record NZ_JAWHOO010000002.1, read on the forward strand.
TACAAAGCCTTGGGAAATACTTTGCACAATGTCTGGAATATTATTGGCGACTGACTTCAGTCCCCCAATCAACGCGATGGCGGCCAGCACCCCTGGTGTATCGACTTGGCCCAGATAAATTAGTTGTAGCAGCGCCGAGCTTAACAGTGCGGTAATCGGCGTCATGGTCGAGATCAGACTAATGGCCGCGACCAGGCGAGCAGCTTTTTTCAAGGAGCCCTCTTCGAGGTTTCGTTTGGCGGCGTATTCACGGATCAGTTCGGCATTCCAGTTCCTCAGCCAGGCTTGACGCCGATTTTTCGTTGCGAATACCCCCACCTCTATGCGCTGAGTCGCACTCAACGATAACTGTTCATAGGTTGCGCCCAGTCGTTGAGCAACCCAGAACACGATCATTGAACTGCCAGCGATGACCGCAAGGGCAGCCACCGCACTAGCGCCCAGAGCAAGAAAGAAAAAAGCGGAGGTGAAAAGCACCGTTGCCAGCGCAAGCGCTATCGTAATCAATCCTGACCATGAGGATTCGACACGCGCGGCCTCTCGGTCGAGCAACGTTGTCAGGCTGAGCGCAAAGACGCCGTTTTGCGCAACAGTCCTTTTGATTAATACCCTTTGTTCCACATAGGAGCGACTGCCTACGCCGACTAGCTCAGCCAGAAAGAAAGTGTGGTTGAGCGCCAGCCAGGCACAGTAAATCAGCAGAAGACAGGTGGTGCCTTGGGTGATATTCGAGAGCACGGACGAGTCAGCCCGCATCAGTTGGATCAGCAATGATTTCAAGGTGACTGCGGCACCAAAAGCCGCCGCGGTATGCACCCCGATTGCAACCAGCGCTAACATGACATCCCGTTTGAGGGCTGCAAAAATCTCGATATGAAGCCGTCTGTTTCCGGCTCTACTTGCATCATCGATCGCGGCCTTGCACCAGCGTTGCCAGCGGTAGGCGTGTACCGAATGCGCTCCTCGAGCTCCTTCAGGCGTACGGAAGCAAAGGGCGGTTTTCAAGACTTCTGCAATCTTCATAGGAATCAGTTATATACCGGCACAGATTGAAGATCCGTGACGGTCTCACGTCCCAGTGAGTCTTGACAGGCAATATCGGCAAATCGATCGCAAAGCAGTGTGATCATCTCCCAGCCTTCACTTAACGCTACGCGTAAATCCTCGACTTCTCTTGGCGACGCGTCGTTCAGCAGCGCTATGCCCATACTGACGTGATGACCATCGTCTTCGCCATGTTCCTGAAAGTGCGGCATGCCAGCGAATACCCGAGCGGCTTCGCTGTGGAAAATTTCACCGCTGCCTTCCAGTACGACGTGCATCAAGAGCGTCTTGACCATATCGCTTTTATAAAGCATCTGGTGCCTGAACCATTCCATAGTGGAATGAAAGGCTGCATCCGAAACCGGGGAAGGGTTGGTGTTGCGCTGAAGACGCAGGTTATTGTTATGACCCAGCTCTTCTATCAAGTGCTCAAGAGCAATTTTTTTGTGAGCCTGATCAAGCGTCATCGCCACTCGGATATGCAGCAAATCCTGAAACATATCTGACCAGGTCTGCAGGCAGTCGAGGAGTTTTTCGCGCACTTGCGGTCGATCAATGGATGGCGAATTGATGAGCGACAACAGCCGACTATTCTTGAAGCTATCCAGGTAAGCCTGATTGTCTCGTAACAGCACATCGGCAGGCTTCGCGGTATCGGATTCCTGTGATTTGAAGACGACGCTCGGTCGCGACGTGTCTTCGTACAGGGCCTTGCCATTGAACTGAATGGAAAGTGCCCAAAAACCATTTTGGGTGCCTTTGAAGCCATGCAGGGCATGAGGTGGCACTAAAACCATGTCACCCGCTTCTATCGCACGCTCGGTCGCCCCCAACGTTTCCCCCGAACCATCACAAATCAGTATCAGGCTTGCTTCGGGATGCTGATGAACCGACAGTTCCTGATCCTTTTCGAGCCGGACCCAACTGATAGCAAGCTCACTGTTGGACGGGATGAATTCAGCCAGCGCAGGGTGCTGGGAGAATATCTTCACAACGCCTAAATCGTGCAAGGCGCCATCAACCACTACGCTGTTGAGGGTCTCGATATCGTTACGAGAGATGACTTCCATATCTGCTATTCCTTTGCGTAATAAACTTAGTTGGCGGAACTCAGTGTGTTGAGACGTTCGATGGCGGCGTAGAACTTTTCCCGGTCATGACTAGCGATGACCACCATGCCGACCTTGTCATCATTGGTGTGCGATCTGTTCAATGGCGGATTGGCTTCGCCCATGATCAACCTGATGATATCCACTTCCTGTAAAACATCATTAAGAAGTGCAGTGTCCAGCGGCTCATAAAAAAGATGAGAGCCCGCGAACGTGTAACGGGCCGGCTGTTCGAAACTGTTTTTATCCACCGCACAGCTATGGAACTGCAAAGTCTCCCTGAACAGGTCAACGCCTGTAGTCAGTTCAACCAGCAAGCCAATATAATCGCCGCCGACCCGGTTATTGACCTCTATGAGATGAAACTGTCCATCCGCGATGGTCACCTCAATATGGCAGGGGCCGTGTGTATGATTGAGGGCAGTCAACAACCGCTCGCAATAGCCAGCTAACTGCTCGAACACCGCGGCCTCCAGATTATCTGGCGAGATGATGTGCTGCTCTTCCGCCAGGGAGGTCTTGTACAGTCGCTTGTTGGTGACGGCAAGAACACGATGTTGTGAGTCGATGGTCAACGTTTCGACACTGACCTCTCGACCGTTCAGAAACTCCTCCGCCAACATAACGAAATTTTCCTGAGAAAACCCCTCCAGCGTGCTCTGCAAAGACGTAGCATCTTTGATGATGAATACGTTTTCGCTCCCGGAGCCTTTGGGGTCTTTCAGGACAATCGGGCCATTGCGGGAATTGAAAAAATGCTCAACGTCAGCGCGTGTTCTGCAGATTGCGCTATGGACCGCAAACTCTGTATTTTCCAGCCTGGTGCGCATCAGCGCCTTGTTTATGCAGACTTCGCATGCGTCAAAGTCCATGCCGGGAATAGCATAATGCTGGCTCGCTCGTGCCGCTGCCAGCAGTCCGTCTTCGGTGAACGAAAAAATGAAATCGACTGTCTGCTTTTTAAGGATTTCATCGATTTTGCCGAGTACGGTGGCTTCGGAGAAATCGCTGACAAGATGAATTTTGTCTGTGAGTGCGGTGAGGTTAGGACCTACCGAGTCCGGCAATTGCAGCACGGTAAAGTCAAAACCCAAGCCATCATAATGCATAAAAGTTTCATCATGGCCACCGATCATTACGACAGTCTTCATACACTACCTTTCATGGTCGAACCGACCAATAAATTAACGCATAGGGAATAACGCATTGGGCCTCTGCCGTGGTTTATACGCGGCGGTATTGATATTTTTCCAATACCGGTTGCCGTACGTTTCTGCGACAGAAACGTAGCGTGCACGACCGTACAAATAGCAGAACGCTATGCGGTAGAGAGTTTGTATAGTGAGTAGATTTCAGTCAGTCGAAAATCAACTCGCCCCGGTGGCGGAATGATAATAATCGTTGAAAGAGAGACGCACAGAGCTCGACAGTATACGAGATACTTTCGAGGGCCACTTGAATTGAGGGGAGTGCAAATGAGAACGCAGGGTATAAAGCATGCTATTCCTTTAGATATTTATAATTATTTGCGCTTTCCATACGCGCCATCTATGGTTTCATTGTTTAGTTTGAATGTCAACGCTGTCTGCCAACTGAATGGGCTATCCCTCGGCAAGTATAGAAATGGGCTAATGACAATCGATGCGCCGGGCCTGCGATCCTCGGCGGGCCTTTTACACCCGTCAGAAGTGTAATCAGAATCAACCGCGAGATCAGCCATCTGGCCGAGGCGTTGCAGTATCGCCCTTCGACCAATTGACCGCCCAAACGCAAAAACTCGCCGTCAACGATCAAGTCGACGGCGAGCCTTTGTGACAGGTACTGCGTTTTACATGCTGCTATAGAACGGGAAGATCCCCATCAGCAGCGCGGCAACCAGGATGCACATGCAGACCAGAATCGCCCATTTCAGGGTGAAGCGCTGATGGTCGCCGAACTCGATACCGGCCAGGGCAACCAGCAGGTAGGTCGATGGCACAAGAGGACTGAGCAAGTGGACCGGCTGACCGACGATGGAGGCGCGGGCCATTTCAACCGGGCTGATGCCGTAGTGGGCAGCGGCTTCGGAGAGCACCGGCAGTACGCCGTAGTAGAACGCGTCGTTGGACATGAAGAAGGTGAACGGCATGCTCACCAGCGCGGTGATGACGGCGAGGTACGGGCCGAGCGCATCCGGGATCACTGCCAGCAGGCTTTTCGACATGGCGTCGACCATGCCGGTACCAGACAGAATACCGGTGAAGATACCTGCGGCGAAGATCAGGCCGACCACTGCCAGAACGCTACCTGCGTGGGCTGATACGCGGTCCTTCTGGTCCTGCAGGTTCGGGTAGTTGATGATCATCGCGATACTGAACGCGATCATGAACAGTACCGGCAGCGGCAGCAGGCCCATGATCAGGGCGACCATCAGTGCGAAGGTCAGCGCGCCGTTAAACCAGATCAGCTTTGGACGACGTGCATCCGGGAACTGCGAGACGCTGATTTCGCTGTGATCGACTTCATCACCCTTAAGTTGCAGTTCACCCAGACGAGCGCGTTCGCGTTTGCCGTAGAAGTAGGCAATTGCCAGAATCGCAACCACACCGGCCAGCATTGCCGGGATCATCGGTACGAAGATGTCGGATGCGTCGACATGCAGGGCGCTGGCCGCACGAGCGGTCGGGCCACCCCACGGGGTCATGTTCATCACGCCACCGGCCAGAATGATCAGGCCGGCCATGATGCGCGGGCTCATGCCGACGCGGCTGTACAGCGGCAGCATGGCGGCAACGCAGATCATGTAGGTGGTCGCGCCGTCACCGTCGAGGGACACCACCAGCGCCAGCACGGCGGTGCCGACCGAAATGCGCATCGGGTCGCCCTTGACCATTTTCAGGATCTTGCGCACGGCCGGGTCGAACAGGCCGGAGTCGATCATCAGCGCAAAATAAAGGATGGCGAACATCAGCATCACGCCGGTTGGCGCCAGCTTGGTGATACCCGCCAGCATCATCGGGCCGATCTGGGCTGCGAAGCCACCGAACAGGGCGAAGATGATCGGAACCAGGATCAGGGCGATCAGCGCAGTCAGGCGCTTGCTCATGATCAGGTACATGAACGCAATAACCATGGCAAAGCCAAGGAAAGTCAGCATGGGAATACTCCAGACGTCATACGGCTACAGAACGTGAAATGAACGAGTCAGCTCAGCAGATCGGTACGTGGAGTGGAGGCGCAAGGAGGGTATGGAACGAGAAGTCAGCAAGCATCGGAATCACCATTATTGTTGTTAATTGGGCCTGAAACACGTTGGAATCCGTTCCTGGCTAGCCGGTCTTTTTGCCGGAAGTGAGGCGATGCTAATTGGCCAAGCTTTCACCGACCTTTCAATCAGCCTTTGTGGAGATTTATTGTCACAAGGGTTGTGGCGCATAAACGGAGAAGCGCGAACGAGCGAGATACAGGCGGCTTAGCTGGCTGCGCCTGGGCAACCACCTGTTGGGGGATGAGGCTGAGAATTGAGCGCCGGCATCAAATCTGTCGGCACTATTACCGACAGATTAATTGTGCCGACTGATTACTTGCTGAACTGCGAAGCCAGTTCGCGCAGAAGCACCTCGGCCTCCAGCACTTTTTTCACTGACTCGTTGGCTTTTTCGCGGGACAGGCCCAGGCGTTCGAACAACTCGTCAGGAATCTCCTGCTCTGGCCCGGCACCGATGCCGTTCACCCGCAACAGGCGTACGGCCAGATAAACCAGGTTGGCGTAGACGTGATGTTCGCCCTTGTAGTGGGGGTCGTGCTGGAAGCGTAGCGCGATGGCGAGTTCATCGGGCATGTCCCAATAGCGCATCAGCCAGGCACCGATCTGCTCGCGGCTGATACCCAGCAAATGCTGCTCAATAAAGCTGTGGTGCAGGTGCGGGTTAACTTCCAGCTGGCGGCAAATCAGCGTGAAGTGTGGCGGAAACACATGGGCCAGCAGCAGGTACCCGAAGTTGTGCAGCAAACCGGCGAGGTAGCTCAGGCCAGCTTCCGGGCGACTGGCGCGGGGAATGGCGCGGGTCAGGCCTTCGATCACTGCAGCGGTGTAGATCGATTGCTGCCAATACGGCGTGGTCTGTTGCGGCTGGTCCTTGGGCAGGCTCAGGGTTTTGCCCAGTGCGAGGCCCAGCGCCAGATTGATCACCAGATCAAAGCCCAGCACGCGAACGATTGCATCTTCTACCGAGCGGATCTTGCCGGTGGACGCGTAATAGGGCGATGCCGCCCAGCTCACGACCTGTGCCGCCAGCGCAGGGTCGGTTTCGACTACGCCGGTGATGTCATCGATGGTCGCATCGGGGTCGACCCGCAGCTTGATGATTTTCTGTGCAGTTCCGGCCAGCGGTGGTATTTCCAGGGTCGCTTCCAGACGCTGCTGGATACGACGCGCCGTGAAAACGTGCATGGCCTGGGTGATTTCTGCCGGATCGTCGTCAGGACGATCCAGGTTCGGACGAATGGCTGCGACCGACTGGCCGAAGTGCGCGGCACTGGCCTTGCTCAGCATGCCTTTGAAGTCGTCACTGCTGATTTCCAGCAACAGGCCCTTTTCACCCGAGCCCACCAGCAGTGTCGGCTCTTGCAGCAGGCGATCATCGTAAAGGCACGGTGAGCTGGTCAGTGCCGGGAGCCCCGGCAGCACTTGCAGGTTGTGCTTGGTGAGCATGCGCTGCAAGCGATCATGCGGCACAGCGGTCAGCTGGCGCCCGGTCAGCTCGGTGATTCGGCTGAGGTCGAGCAACTGGCTCTGCGGGAACAGGATAAGCAGCGCACCGACAGCGTCCTCGACCAGCACAGCCTGAACCTTGCGCGCCGGGGGCAAGCTTTTGTCGTCCATGACTTCGTTGTAGCTGATAGCCAATTTTTCAAGCAACTGCCGGATTACCGACGGCGCATGCTGCGGATCATTGACGTGGGCGACTTCTGTCATGAGCTATGTCCAAATTCCTACATTTTTTGAAGTATAACCACGTTATTCGTTTTCGGTCGCACGTGGTGTTCAAAGCGTAGCCTGCATCACACCTGGCCATACTGCTGGCCATGACGCAGCCATCTGTCGAGCAGTGGGCTGACATGTTGGGGCCAACGCTCCAACAGCGCCTGAGCCGCGTCGCGTACGGCCGGTAGCAGGTCTGCGTCACGCATAAGGTCGGCGACCTTGAATTGCAGAAGGCCCGTTTGTCGGGTTCCCAGCATTTCACCGGGACCACGCAGTTCAAGGTCCTTTTCGGCGATGACAAAGCCATCGTTGGTTTCGCGCATGATGCCCAGCCGCTGCCGTCCGATCTGTGAAAGCGGCGGGTGGTAGAGCAGCACACAATGGCTGACCGCACTGCCGCGCCCGACGCGCCCGCGCAACTGGTGCAATTGAGCCAGACCGAGGCGCTCGGGGTTTTCGATGATCATCAGGCTGGAGTTCGGCACGTCGACCCCAACTTCGATTACTGTGGTTGCCACCAGCAATTGCAGCGCACCCTGCTTGAATTCGGCCATGATCGCGGCCTTTTCTGCGGGCTTCATGCGTCCGTGTATCAACCCGACGCGAACCTCACCCAAGGCACTGCTCAGTTCTTCGTAGGTGGTTTCAGCGGCTTTGCACGTCAGTTCTTCGGATTCTTCGATCAGCGTGCATACCCAATAGGCCTGGCGACCCTCGGCGCAAGCAGCGCGTACACGCTCCACGACTTCCAGGCGGCGGCTGTCGGCAACCAGCACGGTATTGACCGGCGTCCGCCCGGGCGGCAGTTCGTCCAGAATCGACGTGTCCAGATCGGCGTAGGCGCTCATCGCCAGCGTGCGTGGAATCGGTGTGGCGGTCATGATCAATTGATGCGGACACATCAGGCCGCCGACGCCCTTTTTGCGCAGCGCCAGACGTTGCTGAACACCGAACCGGTGCTGCTCGTCGATGATCACCAGCGCGAGGTTCTTGAACTGCACTTCGTCCTGAAACAGCGCATGGGTGCCCACCACCATGGGCGTGCCACTGGCGATCTGCTCCAAAGACGCGACACGCGCCTTGCCCTTGAGCTTGCCCGCCAGCCAGGCCACGCCCACGCCCAGCGGCTCAAGCCAGCGCTGGAAATTGATGTAGTGCTGCTCGGCGAGAATTTCGGTGGGGGCCATCAGCGCCACTTGATAACCCGCTTCCAGCGCCTGCAAGGCAGCCAGCGCGGCGACCACGGTCTTGCCCGAACCGACGTCACCCTGGATCAACCGCAGCATCGGCTCAGGCTGGCTCAGGTCATAGGCGACTTCCTTGCCGACCCGCTGCTGGGCACCCGTGGGCGCGAAGCCAAGGTTGGCGAGAAATTGTTTCGGCAGTTTTTTCGCAACAGGCAACGCCGGTGCGCGCTGTGAGCGCAGACTTTCGCGCAGACGCTGCTGGGAAAGCTGGTGGGTAAGCAGTTCCTCGAAAGCCAGCCGGTGTTGCGCCCAGTGATGCCCGAGGGCCAGTTCCTCCACATCGGCATCGGCGGGCGGGTGATGCAGATAGCGGATCGCATCATCCAGCGGGGCCAGTTGATAGTCGCGGGCCAGCTCATCCGGCAGCCAGTCCGGCAGGCTTTGGGGGCCGAGCATCGCCAGGCTTTGCTGACACAACTGACGCAGGCGCTGCTGGGTGAGGCCTTCGGTCGTGGGATAGATCGGCGTGAGGGTCTGTTCGACGGGCGCGGGCTCATCACCGGTAATCGCCCGATATTCCGGATGATAGATTTCCAGTCCGGAAGCACCGGGACGCGCTTCGCCGAAGCAGCGCAAATGCGTGCCACGCTTCATGCTTTCTTTCTGCGCGTTACTGAAGTGGTAGAAGCGCAGGCTGACAACACCGGTGCCGTCGCCAAGCCTTACCAGCAAGCTGCGGCGCTTGCCCATTACCACATCGGCACCGCTGACCACGCCTTCGATCACGGCATCCTGGCCGGGGCGCAATGCACCAATCGGTACTACTCGGGTCCGGTCCTGGTAACGCAGCGGCAGATGGAACAGCACGTCCTGCAGGGTTTCCAGCCCGACCCTGGCCAGCTTTTCTGCCATCGCTTCACCGACGCCCTTGAGCGCCGTGACCGAGACCCTGGAAAGCTCGCTCATTTCTTTTCTGCCTAACTTGCGACTGTTTTCGGACGTGCCACCGAGCACAGACGTGCAGAGTCAGCGAGAATTTCGATGGCTTTGGGTCTCGGGAAGCTTGCGCGCCAGGCGATGGCGACCGTGCGGAAAGGCACAGGCGGCGTAAGCGGGCGGACTTCGATCACGCCGGGCGCGTAGTGGTGACTGTCGACGGCCGAAAGCGGCAGGATCGAAATACCCAGCCCGGAAGCGACCATGTGCCGAATGGTTTCCAGCGAGCTGGATTCCACAGTCGTGTGCTTGGCGCCTTCATTGCCTTTGCCCAGGGTAGGGCAGGCTTCCAGAACCTGATCACGGAAGCAGTGACCTTCGCCCAGCAGTAACAGGCTCTTGTCGTTGAGTGCCGAGGCGTCGATGGTCTCTTTCTGAGTCCAGGGGTGATCGGCCGGCATCAGAACGGAGAACGGCTCGTCGTAAAGCGGCAGGGTCAGCACGTCGGCTTCGTTGAACGGCAAGGCGATGATGACGGCATCCAGCTCACCGTTGCGCAACTTGTCGCGCAGCACATGCGTGAAGTTTTCTTCGATATACAACGGCATCTGCGGCGCAACCCGGTGCAGTTGTGGAATCAGGTGAGGGAACAGGTAAGGGCCGACGGTATAAATAGCACCGACTTTCAGCGGCGCGGTCAGCTGATTCTTGCCTGCCTGGGCCAGCTCACGAATACCTTGAGCCTGCTCCAGCACTTTCTGCGCTTGCGCAACGATGCCTTCACCGACCGGTGTCAGGCGCACGGCGCTCTTGCTGCGCTCGAAAATGAGCACACCGAGTTCGTCTTCGAGTTTCTTGACACCCACCGACAGCGTTGGCTGGCTGACGTGGCAGCGTTCAGCAGCATGACCAAAGTGCTGCTCCTGGGCAAGCGTGACGATGTAGCGTAATTCTGTAAGAGTCATAACGTGCGTCCATGAAGTTGCGACCCCAGCATAGCGGGTGCGATCGATAGACGCACGTTATCAGAAGCACTCACAAGTAACAAAAGTACAATTCAGCGTTTATCCAGTGAATAAACGAACGGTGCGAGGATTTCAATGGTGCCGTTGTTGAGGATTTCCTTGGGCGGCTTGGGTAGCGGCTGAGCGCGACGGATCATTTCCATGGTCGCTCGATCCAGCGCCGGGCTGCCTGAACTGTTGGCAATCGAGTAAGACAGGACGTTGCCGTCAGCATCGACAACGAAGCGCAGGCGGGCAACACCCTGCATGCCACGACGACGCGCATCCTCTGGATACTTCTTGTACTTGCCCAGATGACTTAACAGGTCACCCTGCCAGCTTGGCAGTGCATTGCTGGGCGGCGAAGGCGCAGGAGCGGGCTTCGGAGCAGCTGCTTTTTCCGGTTTGGCAGTCGTAGGCGGCGTGTCGACCGGTTTTTCGTCAGCAGGCTTTTCCTGAGGTGGCTCAGGCTTCTTCTGCGGCTTTGGCGGCTGCGGTTTTGGCTTGGGCTTTTCAACCTTTTTGGGCACCACGATTTCCGGCTTCGGCGCTTGCGCGACTTCCGGCATGGGCTCTGGCTCTTCAGGGGCTGGCGGCGGAGGTGGCTGAACGACTTTTGGTGGTGGCGGCGGTGCGGGCTCGGGCAGAGGCGCAAGCTCGACCATCATGGCCGCTGGCGGTAGCTCGATCGCCTGAGAGGCGGGCCAGCGAACGGCGATGATGATCGCGATAGCGTGCACGGCCAGCACCAACAACAGACTACCGCTGTAGCGCGTCAGTTTTTGGCGCGTACTGATCATTTCTTACCAGCCGTCTCAAGACCCACCAGACCGACCTTCAGGTAACCCGCACCCCGAAGCGTATTCATGACTTCCATCAGATCGCCGTAGTCCACGCCCTTGTCGGCCTGGAAGAAGATCGTGGTGTCCTTCTTGCCCTTGGTGCGGGCGTCCAGCACCTGACCGATCTGCTCGCGGGCAACCTTCTCTTCGCCCAGGTACAGGCTCTTGTCGGTTTTCACGCTGAGAAAGATCGGCTTCTCGGGCCTGGGCTGCGGTGTGGCGGTAGACGCCGGTAGATCAACCTTGATGTCTACGGTCGCCAGCGGCGCAGCCACCATGAAGATGATCAACAGCACCAGCATGACGTCGATGAACGGCGTCACGTTGATTTCATGGTTCTCGGCGAGATCATCGCCGCCTTCGTTAAGATGCAGGCCCACGTGTTAGCCCACCTTGACCATGTGCGGTTGCTGTTGATTGCGCTCGGTCGGTTCTGGCAGATGATCCAGGTCGCGGCTGACCAGCAGCAGAACGTGCGCCGAAGCATCGGAAACCTGAGCCTTGTAACCGGCGATGGAGCGGGCGAAGACGTTGTAGATCACTACCGCAGGAATTGCGGCAACCAGACCCAGTGCCGTGGCCAGAAGGGCCTCGGCGATACCCGGTGCCACTACAGCGAGGTTGGTGGTCTGGGTCTTGGCGATGCCGATGAAGCTGTTCATGATGCCCCATACCGTACCAAACAAACCCACGAACGGTGCGGTAGAGCCGATGGTCGCCAGTACGCCGGTGCCCATGCTCATGTTGCGGCCGCAGGCTGCAACCAGGCGCTCGAGGCGGAAGCTGACACGCTCCTTGATCCCTTCGCGTTCACGGCTGTTGGCCGACAGGCGCATCTCTTCAAGGGCGTCATGCACCAGCAGATGGGCGAGTGTGCCTTCCTTGCTGGCGGTCGAGCTCGCTTCGTTCAGGGAGCGGGCTTTTTTCAGATTGACGATTTCACCACGCAACCGGCGCTTGGCGCCCAGCAGTTCGAAACCCTTGGAGATCCAGATGGTCCACGTAATGATCGATGCGATGGCCAGACCGATCATGACCGCTTTGACCACGACGTCGGCGTTCTGGTACATGCCCCATGGCGACAGGTCATGGGCCATGCCCAGGCTGTTGTCTTCGGCTGCAGGCTCCAGAGCCTGCACGGGGGCTGCGGCATCAGGCGCGACAGGAGCTGTCGCCGCAGGTGCGGCAGAGGTTGCAGGGGCCGCAGTCGGCGCCGATTGATCTGCAAGGGCCATGGGTACGAACATCAGGCTCAAGACGAGGGCTGCGACACCGCGCCATGCACGAGGCAGGCGAGGCATCCGGGTAGGCGAAGCGATTGATTGAATGCGTGTCATGCTGGCCGGACCTGAGAGAAAAATAGGGGATGGTTCCAGTGCGTCGCTCAGTGCTCTCGACGCTCACAGGGAACAAATGGGTCGCCATTATTGCAAATCGTTCTTGTTAACAAAAGTAATACAGTATCTTTTTTACATATTCGCCCGAATTTTCGCCTGCCGATGATCATTTTGTACGGCGCTGACACCACCTGTTATGGAGATACCGAATGACTGCCCCTTCGCTTCTAATCGCCGGCTGCGGTGACATTGGTTCGCGACTTGCGACCCGCCTGCTGCGTCACGGCTGGACCGTGCATGGGCTGCGGCGCACTGTTTCCGAGCTGCCTGCCGGTGTTCACGGTGTGGCGGGTGACTTGTTCGATACCCGCAAGCCTGCCCTGTGGCCCACTGCGGTGGACTATGTGGTGTATTGCGCGACGCCTTCGCAGCGTGACGAAGCGGGTTACCGGATGGCTTATGTCGAGGGGCTGCGCAATGTATTGAGCTGGCTTGAGCAGACCGGGCAGCGTCCAAAGCGGTTGATCTTCGTCTCAAGCAGCGGTGTCTACGGTCAGCAGAATGGGGAGTGGGTTGATGAAGACTCCGTCACCGAACCGGCCAACTACACCGGCACTGTGATGCTGGAAGCCGAGCAGCTAGCGCTGAACAGCGGACTGCCAGCCACGGCGGTGAGGCTGACCGGTATCTACGGGCCCGGACGCAGTGATCTGTCGAACCGCGTGCGTCAGGGGCACAGTGTCAGAGTTGATCCTCCGGTCTATGCCAATCGCATTCATGCCGACGATGCCGCCAGTTTGCTGGAGCATCTGCTTCAGGCGGATCAACGAGGTGTGGCACTGGAGAATTGCTATCTAGGCGTTGACGACGATCCGGCTGCGCTGGCCGATGTGGTGGCGTGGATACGTGAATATCTGGGGGTGAGCGAATGGTCGGAGGAGGTCAGCGTGCAGCGCGTGGGCAGCAAGCGTTGCAGCAATGCCAGGGCGCGCGCACTGGGATGGACGCCAATGTACCCGGATTATCGGGCTGGCTATGCGGCTTTGTTGGGGTAGAAACGTCGCAGTCAGGAGCGCCTTGAAGGGCGCTCCCGAGGCTTGAGTTGCTTACTGCTGTTCGAGCAACCAGCGACGTGGGCCTGGACGCAGCTCGGGCATCTGGTCAGCACCGGCATTGTTCATAGCCTGGAATATCTCCAGTTGCTTGCCTTTGCGGGCAAAGATCCACGGGTTGCCTTTTTCGGCTTTCTCCAGCCACATACTGTCGTATTCGCCGCTCATGGCTGCGCAATCGCCCGCCAGGCATAGTGCGTAGCGATCGTTTTCGGGAAGCCCCTGCACACTGCCGTCAGGCATGAACTGCACGGTGCTGCCTTGGCCATCGCCTTCCACGACAGTCCATTTGCCGCCCATGTAGGCGCTATACAAGGCTTTCTCGAAGCTGGTGCCAGGCTGAGCGCCTTCCGGTGCCGGGTTTTCCGGCTTCTGGAAGTGCTGTTCAGGGCCTGACTCGCTGGCCGCTTGAACCAGTTCATCACCCTTCACGCTCAGGTCTTCGAAGAAGTTGCCGTAGAAGTCGATGTGCAGCTTGCCTTCGGCAGCGCTGACGATCTTGCCTTCACCCAGCTCGAAACCGTTGGAGTAAATGGCCTGATTGGCTTTGGAGTTTATTTTCCACTCCAGATTGGGGCCGTTGGCGAGCAGTGCCTGACGCAAGTTGCCTTGTTTGACGGCGGCGTCGATGGCGGTCTGGTTGATCCAGGTGCCGTCCGGATTGCGGTCGGCGTGGCTGGCGCAGCCGCCCAGAATGACGGCGAGCAGCGAGATGGCGAGCGCGGAGCGCATAACGGATTCCTTCCTTCAGGGAGAACGGAGCGCAAGGCACGCTCCGTCGGGGGATTATTCGATGACGAGAATCGCGTCCATTTCAACCTGGGCGCCACGCGGCAATGCTGCAACGCCGATGGCGGCGCGAGCCGGATAAGGCTGGGTGAAATAGGTGCCCATGATCTCGTTGACCTTGGCGAAGTGGCCCAGATCGGTCAGAAAGATGTTCAGTTTGACGATGTCCTTGAAGGATCCGCCCGCCGCTTCGGCAACAGACTTCAGGTTTTCGAAGACCTGGGTGATCTGCGCTTCGATGCCTTCGACCAGCTCCATGCTGTTCGGGTCCAGCGGGATCTGTCCGGACATGTAGACGGTATTGCCAGCTTTGATGGCCTGAGAGTATGGGCCGATGGCCGCAGGGGCTTTATCGCTGGTGATGACAGTCTTGGTCATGAGAACTCCTGATGATGGGATGGCCTACGCGCGCATCCGGGTGATGCGTGTGACACCTGTCAGGGCGCGCAGTTTCTTGATCACACGAGCCAGATGCACACGGTCGTGCACGCTGACCACCAGTTGGACCACGCTGATGCGACCATCGCGTTCGTCCATGCTGATTTTTTCGATATTGCCGTCGGCCGCGTTGACGCTGCTGGCCAGCAGAGCGATCAGGCCGCGCTGATGCTCGAGTTCGACACGCAGCTCGACGTTGAATTCGCCGGTGACATCCTTGGCCCAGGACAACTGGATGCATTTTTCCGGGTTGTGACGGATTTCGCTGATGTTGCGGCAGTTATCCAGATGCACAACCATGCCCTTGCCTGCCGACAGGTGGCCGACAATAGGGTCGCCAGGGATTGGCGTGCAGCATTTGGCGTAGCTGAGCACCAGGCCTTCGGTACCACGAATCGCCAGCGGACCTTCAGGGCTTGGCAACTGCTCGCCCTCGCCCAGCAGGCGGCGAGCGACGACATAGGCCATGCGATTGCCCAGCCCGATGTCTTCGAGCAGGTCTTCCAGCACTTCGACCCGGTACTCGTTGAGCACCAGCTGAATGCGTTCCTGAGTGATCTTGTCGAGACTGCATTCGAAGCCGTTGAGCACCTTGTTCAGCAGGCGCTCGCCAAGGTTGATCGACTCGGAGCGGCGTTGCAGCTTGAGCGCGTGGCGAATATGCGTACGCGCCTTGCCGGTCACGACGAAGTTCAGCCATGCCGGATTCGGACGTGCACCTGGGGCGCTGACAATCTCGACGGTCGAGCCGCTTTGCAGCGGTTCGGACAATGGCGCCAGTCGGCGGTTGATCCGGCAGGCGATGCAGCTGTTGCCGACGTCGGTGTGTACCGCGTAGGCGAAATCCACCGCCGTGGAGCCTTTGGGCAGCTCCATGATCCGGCCTTTGGGCGTGAAAACGTAAACCTCGTCCGGAAACAGGTCGATCTTGACGCTTTCAATGAACTCCAGAGAGTTACCCGCACGCTGCTGCATTTCCAGCACGCCCTTGACCCACTGCCTTGCACGGGCGTGAGTGCCCTTGGGCTGCTCGTCGTCGCTGGATTTGTACAGCCAGTGCGCAGCGATCCCGTTGTTGGCCATCTCCTCCATTTCGCGGGTGCGGATCTGGATTTCGATCGGTACGCCATGCATACCGAACAACGTCGTATGCAGGGACTGATAGCCGTTGGCCTTGGGGATTGCGATGTAGTCCTTGAAGCGGCCGGGCAGCGGCTTGTACAAATTATGTACAGCGCCCAGCACGCGATAACAGGTATCGACCTTGTCGACGATGATGCGGAATGCGTAGACATCCATGATCTCGTTGAAGGCGCGACGCTTGCCGCGCATCTTCTTGTAGATGCCATAAAGATGCTTCTGCCGCCCGCTCACGTCGCCTTCGATGCCGTCAACGGCCAGGCAATGACTGAGGGACTCTTCGATCTTGTTGACCAGTTCCTTGCGATTACCCCTGGCGCGCTTGACCGCCTGGTTGATTCGCGAGGAGCGCATCGGGTACATCGCCTTGAAACCCAGGTCCTCGAATTCGATGCGCACACTGTGCATACCCAGCCGATTGGCGATGGGTGCGTAGATTTCGAGGGTTTCCTTGGCGATGCGCCGACGCTTTTCGCCCGACAGCACTTCCAGCGTGCGCATGTTATGCAGGCGATCGGCGAGTTTGACCAGGATCACGCGAATGTCGCGCGCCATGGCCATGGCCATTTTCTGGAAGTTTTCTGCCTGGGCTTCGGCCTTGGTCTCGAAATTCATCTGGGTCAGTTTGCTGACCCCGTCGACCAGTTCGGCGACGGTTTCGCCAAATTGGGCGCTGAGCGCTTCCTTGGCAATCCCGGTGTCTTCGATGACGTCATGCAGCATCGCAGCCATCAGGCTCTGATGGTCCATGTGCATGTCGGCAAGAATATTCGCTACCGCAAGAGGGTGCGTAACGTAGGCTTCACCACTGCGACGGCGCTGGCCATCGTGGGCTTGTTCGGCATAGTAATACGCTCGGCGAACCAGGTTGACCTGGTCCTTGCCGAGGTAGGCCGACAGTCTTTCGGCGAGGGCGTCTATGCTCGGCAAGGCGCTACCCCTTGCCAATGGCTTTTACCCTGCGCCGTACTACGTCGACCTGGCATAGGCTTAGACGGCCTCGTTGGACTCGTCCTCGAACGCTGCGAACAATGGTTCATCTTCAACGATTTCGGCTTCTGCGATTACAGCGTAATCCATCAGGCCAGCCGCGATTTCACGCAGTGCCATAACGGTAGGCTTGTCATTTTCCCAGGCCAGCTTTGGTTCTTTGCCGCCGGTTGCCAGTTGACGGGCACGCTTGGTAGAGAGCATGACCAGCTCAAAGCGGTTATCCACGTGTTCTAGGCAGTCTTCAACGGTTACGCGGGCCATGGGTATTCCTCGTAGCAAATGCGGATGCGCGATGCCCGGATGGGCGAGCGGACTCGATAGTTTACAAGCGGACAGCACCAGGCATCAAGCGGCAAGCCACCAACGGCATGCTTTTAACCTGTTGCCTGATGTCTGGAAACGACTCGATCAAGCCAGCAACTCCTGAAAAAGCTCGCTGTATTGCTCTTGCTGATGCTGCTGGGTCAGGCGATTGGCGCGGAATATCGCCTTGAGGTCTTCCAGTGCACCGGCAAAATCGTCATTGACCACAACGTATTCATACTCGTTGTAGTGGCTCATTTCGCTGACCGCTTCACGCATCCGCGCTTCAATGATCTCGTCACTGTCCTGGCCGCGATTGGTCAGGCGCTGACGCAATGCCTGCTGGGTAGGCGGCAGAATGAAGATCGACCGGGCCTGCGGCATTTGCGCACGAACCTGCCGGGCACCCTGCCAGTCGATTTCCAGAATCAGGTCGTGGCCTTCGTCCAGGGTCTGCTGAAGGTGGCTCTGCGAGGTGCCATACAGATTGCCGAAGACTTCGGCCTGCTCAAGAAAGTCGCCGTGCTCGATCATGCGCACGAACTCGGCACGATCGACGAAGTTGTAGTTCACGCCGTTCACTTCGCCGGGGCGCATGGCCCGGGTGGTGTGCGAGACCGAGACGCGGATCTTCGCCTGCGCGCCGTGCTGAGGCTCTTGCTGGGCGTCCATCAGGGCCTTGACCAGGCTGGTCTTGCCCGCGCCGGACGGGGCGGAAATGATATACAGGGTGCCAGTGATATGGGTCATGTCAGGTTCAGCCTTACTCAATATTCTGCACTTGCTCGCGCATCTGCTCGATCAACACTTTAAGGTTGACGGCAGCCTGCGTGCTGCGTGGGTCAAAGGCCTTGGAGCCCAGTGTATTCGCTTCGCGGTTAAGCTCTTGCATCAGGAAATCAAGGCGCCGGCCTGCCTGACCGCCAGCCTTGAGTACGCGACGCACTTCGGTGACGTGTGTGCTGAGGCGGTCCAGTTCTTCGGCAACATCGCTTTTCTGTGCCAACAGAACCATTTCCTGCTCCAGACGCTGAGGGTCGAGTTCGGCTTTCATGTCAGCAAAGCGATCCAGTACTTTCTGGCGCTGAGTTGCCAGCATCTGCGGCACCAGGGTGCGCAGGGTGGCAACCTCCTCGACGATGGAAGACAGCCGGTCATCAAGCAGTCTGGCCAGGTCTGCACCTTCGCGCCCGCGCCCGCTCTTCAATTCAGTCAGCGCATCATTGAACAGCTTCAGTGCTTCGGTGTTCAACACCTGCGGATCGCTGGCATCAGCCACAAGTACGCCGGGCCATGCCAGAACTTCAAGGGGGTTCAGCGCGGCAGGCTGTTTGATCAGGCCGGCAACCGATTCGGCTGCGGCGATCAACTGGCCTGCACGCTCAAGATCCACTTGCAGCGGTTTGCCAGCGGTTTCCTCGACAAAACGCAATGTGCATTCGACCTTGCCGCGCGACAGCCCCTGACGCAGCGCTTCGCGAATCGCACCTTCCAGATCACGGAACGACTCCGGCAGGCGCAGGTGCGGCTCCAGATAGCGGTGATTGACCGAGCGCAGTTCCCAGCTCAGTGTGCCTTGGGCACCGGCTCGCTCTACGCGGGCAAAGGCAGTCATGCTGTGCACCATGGGAAGTACCTCTTATCGATTCAGGAACGTGATTCAACCCATGAATGCACAGGCTCGGCGTTCATGGGTGTCGTGAAAGCCGACTGGCTGCAGAGGCGCAGGATTGTAGCGCAGTGCGACGCAGGCTCCCAATCCGGCAGCGTGACAAGTGACGCAAGGCATTCGCGGCGATCACGCGAGAGCGTCGGAAGCGTTGATCCAGAGCCTCCTATTCGGAGCAAATCGGCATTGGTGGCTTTTAGAGATGCCCAGTAGCAGCTGTGACCTCTATAATGCCCAGCAGTTTTCCGTCTCAGTACAGGTATCCCAGATGAAACGTCCAAGTGGTCGCGCCGCCGATCAGCTCCGCTCGATCCGCATCACCCGCAACTACACCAAACACGCCGAGGGTTCTGTACTGGTCGAGTTTGGTGATACCAAGGTGATTTGCACCGTCAGCGTCGAAAACGGCGTACCACGCTTTCTCAAAGGGCAGGGCCAGGGTTGGCTGACCGCCGAATACGGCATGCTGCCACGCGCTACAGGCGAGCGTAATCAGCGTGAAGCCAGCCGTGGCAAGCAGGGTGGTCGTACACTCGAAATCCAGCGCCTGATCGGTCGTTCGCTGCGCGCTGCGCTGGACATGTCCAAGTTGGGCGACGTTACCCTGTACGTCGATTGCGATGTCATTCAGGCTGACGGTGGCACTCGTACGGCTTCTATTACCGGTGCGATGGTTGCTCTGGCGGATGCGCTGAAGGTGATCAAGAAGCGCGGCGGCCTGAAAGGCGGCGACCCGCTCAAGCAGATGATCGCGGCCGTTTCGGTCGGCATGTATCAGGGTGAGCCAGTGCTCGACCTGGACTACCTCGAAGACTCGGCTGCCGAAACCGACCTGAACGTGGTCATGACCAGTGCAGGCGGTTTCATTGAAGTTCAGGGCACTGCCGAAGGCGCGCCATTCCAGCCTGAAGAGCTGAACGCGATGCTGGCGCTGGCACAGAAGGGCATTACCGAGTTGTTTGAACTGCAGCGTGCCGCACTGGCCGATTGATAAATAAGGAGCGTTTGATGATGAATGACAGTCCGCAGCCCTTATACAAACCCAGCCGGGAAGCCCGTCAGTGGGCGATGTTCTGTCATTTATCCGCTCTCATTGGACTGGTCTTCCCCTTTGGCAATCTCCTTGCGCCATTGATTCTCTGGCAAATGAAGAGGGAGACAGACCCGTTCATTGATTCGCAGGGCAAAGAAGCGCTGAACTTTCAGATCACTGCCGCGATTGCAGGCCTGATATGCATAATGCTGATGTTCGTGGTAATCGGCATCGCACTGTTCATGCTGGTGTGCCTTGGTGCTTTCATACTCACGGTTATCGCCGGGGTGAAGGCAAACAACGGACTGGAATATCGTTACCCCTTCACCTGGCGCCTGTTGAAATAACGCATAGCGCGAGCAACGCAAAAAGCCGACTTGAAGTCGGCTTTTTCGTATGCGTTATTCGCCTGACTATCAGATAGTCAGGGTCCAGTCGTAGTCCACGATCAAGGGCGCGTGCTGCGAGAAGCGCGGCTGACGTGGCAGGCGAGCGCTGCGCACGAAGCGGCGCAGACCTGGAGTCAGGATCTGATAATCGAAGCGCCAGCCCAGATTCAGCATCTCGGCCTGTTCGTTATCCGGCCACCAGCTGTACTGATCACCTTCGCGGCTGACTTCACGCAGGGCATCGACATAGCCCATGGTGCCGACAATCTCGTCCATCCAGGCGCGCTCAGGCGCCAGGAAGCCAGGAGACTGCTGGCTATCACGCCAGTTCTTGATGTCGAGCTTCTGCTGCGCGACATAGAGCGATCCGCAATAGATGTATTCGCGACGCTTGCGGCGTTGCTTGTCCATGTACTTGCCGAAATCGTCCATGAGCTTGAATTTCTGATTCAGGTCTTCATCGCCATTCATCCCTGACGGAAAGAGCAGGGTAGCGATACTGACCTTGTCGAAATCTGCTTGCAGGTAGCGCCCGTAGCGGTCGGCTGTCTCGAAACCGAGGCCGCTGATTACCGCCTTCGGCTGCAACCGCGAATAAAGCGCCACACCACCCTGAGCGGGAACCTCGGCTTCGCAGGCATAGAGGAAGTAACCATCCAGCTGAAAGGCTGGATCATCCAGTTCAAAGGTGGAGGCGCGGGTGTCCTGTAAGCAGATGACGTCGGCATTCTGAGCTTGCAGCCAGCTGAGCAAACCACGCTCGACTGCAGCCTGAATGCCATTTACGTTCACACTGATGATCCGCATAAATGGCCCCAAAAATCACGTGCGTGTATGATACCCGAGCTCTACCTAATTAGCTAAATCCGTGGTATCCGGAGCTTTTTCCATGCAAGCGTATCAGCGCGATTTCATTCGTTTTGCCATCGATCGCGGTGTTCTGCGCTTCGGTGAGTTCACTCTCAAGTCCGGGCGCACCAGCCCGTACTTCTTCAATGCCGGGCTGTTCAACACCGGTTCCGCACTGGCACAGCTGGGGCGTTTCTACGCAGCAGCGGTGGTTGAAAGCGGTATTGCCTTCGACGTTCTGTTCGGCCCGGCCTACAAGGGTATTCCGCTCGCCTCGGCCACTGCTGTGGCGCTGGCCGAGCATCATGACCGTGATCTACCGTGGTGTTTCAACCGCAAGGAAGCCAAAGCGCACGGCGAGGGCGGCAGCCTGGTGGGTTCGCCGCTGGCGGGCAATGTGCTGATTATCGATGACGTGATCACGGCGGGTACGGCGATTCGTGAAGTCATGCAGATCATCAAGGACCAGGACGCGACAGCTGCGGGCGTGCTGATCGCGCTCAATCGTCAGGAGCGTGGCAATGGCGAGCTGTCGGCGATTCAGGAAGTCGAGCGTGACTTCGGGATTCCGGTGGTGAGTATCGTGTCGCTGAATCAGGTGCTCGAGTTCCTGGCCGACGATCCGCAACTCAAGCAGCATCTGCCTGCTGTCGAAGCCTATCGCGCGCAATACGGAATCTGAGGACGAGCCTATGGCAGTCAGCGGCACGGAGCGGGCTTCGGTTTCAGGCGTACTGAGCGTTTTGGGGTTCTGGCTGGCTCTTGGCATGCTTGCGCCCTTGCTCGCTCAAGCGGCTGATGCGCCTGAAGCTCGACTTTATCGCTACGTCGACAGCCGTGGCGTGACCGTGATCGATACGCAAGGCGTGCCGCCCGACTACGTTGCCAAAGGCTATGAAGTGCTCAACAGTCGTGGTCGGGTGGTTCAGGTCGTACCGCCTGCGCCAACGGCCGAGCAGATTCGCCAATCCGAAGCAGAAAAACGCCAGGCCGCTGCCGATGCACAGCTGTTAAGCCTCTACAGCAGCGTCGCTGAGGTGGACCGCGTCAAGGCCCGCAAACTGGCCGAGCTGGATGCGCTGATTGGCGTCGCCCAAGGCAATATTCAGGGGCTGGCGGCTCAGCAGCGCAACCTGCAAGGCCAGGCAGCCGACCTGGAGCGTGCGGGGCGTCCGGTTCAGCAGGGGCTGGTCGATCAGTTGAATGACTTGCGCGATCAGCAGCAGAAGCTGCAAACCGATATCGTCGGGTATCAGGCCGCACGGGTGAAGGCTGAAGCAGATTTCGCCGTCGATCGTGCACGCGTCCAGCGCCTGACTCAATGACCGGACGCAGAGCGTCCAGAAGCGCATGCCCACGCCTGTTTTTGATTCTGGCCGAAGGCCGTAGGAGCGAACTTGTTCGCGAAAGGGGTCGAAGCCAGACACCTGTCGTTCCTTACGCTCCAGCGTGGGAACGATAATCAGCGATCATCATCAACCAACAAAAAGGCCCCGTCAGCGTCAGCTCACGGGGCCTTTGGGTGTTACGCCTGAATCAGTGCCGCTTGCGGTTGGTGATCTGAGTACCTACACCGCTGTCGGTGAAGATTTCCAGCAGGACCGCATTGGGCACTCGTCCATCGATGATGTGCGAGCTATTGACCCCACCCTGAACCGCTTCCAGCGCGCAACGGATCTTCGGCAGCATGCCGCCATAGATCGTGCCGTCGGCGATCAGACCGTCGACCTGCTCGGTGGTCAGCCCAGTCAGGACTTCGCCCTGCTTGTTCATCAGGCCGGCGATGTTGGTCAGCAGAATCAGCTTCTCGGCCTTGAGGGCTTCGGCAACCTTGCCTGCGACCAGGTCGGCGTTGATGTTGTACGACTCGCCGTCCGGGCCCACGCCGATAGGCGCGATGACCGGAATGAAATCCCCTTTGACCAGCATGTTGAGCAGCCCGGTGTTGACCCCGACCACTTCACCGACCTGACCGATGTCGATGATTTCGGGCTTGGTCATTTCCGGCGTCTGGCGCGTGACGGTGAGTTTCTTCGCACGAATCAGCTCAGCGTCCTTGCCGGTCAGGCCGATCGCGCTGCCGCCGTGACGGTTGATCAGGTTGACGATGTCCTTGTTGACCTGGCCACCCAGCACCATCTCCACCACATCCATAGTCTGCGCATCGGTCACGCGCATGCCATCGATGAAGTGGCTCTCGATGGACAGGCGCTTTAGCAGATCACCGATCTGCGGCCCGCCGCCGTGAACCACCACCGGGTTGATGCCCACCGCCTTCATCAACACGATGTCGCGCGCAAAGCCGGTTTTCAGCTCTTCGCTCTCCATGGCGTTGCCGCCGTACTTGATAACCAGCGTCTTGCCGACAAAGCGGCGAATGTAAGGCAGCGCTTCGGAAAGGACCTTGGCTACATTAGAGGCGGCATCACGTTCGAGGGTCATTCAGGGCTCCAGTCAAAAGGAAAAACAATCAAAATGGCAGGTCGAGATCCGGTGCAACTTTTTTCAGCTCAGCGTGGAACACGTCCTTGATGCGCTGCAACTCAGCCTCGGTTTCGGCCTCGAAACGCAGCACCAGTACCGGCGTGGTATTGGACGCACGAACCAGACCCCAACCCTTCGGATAGTCCACGCGGACACCGTCGATGGTGGTCAGTTTGGCGTCGCCCCACTGCGCGTCGGTTTCAAGGGCCTTGATGATGCTGAACTTGGTGACATCCGTCACCTTGATGTTGATTTCAGGCGTCGAAATATCGTTCGGGAAGGTTTCGAACAGGTCTTCGGCATTGGCTGACTCCTGGCTGAGGATCTCCAGCAGACGTGCCGCACTGTAGATGCCGTCGTCAAAACCGAACCAGCGCTCCTTGAAGAAGATGTGGCCGCTCATTTCACCTGCGAGCAGCGCGCCGCTCTTTTTCATCTCTTTCTTGATCAGCGAGTGGCCGGTTTTCCACATCACCGGACGACCGCCATGTTCGCTGATCAGCGGAGTCAGGCGACGTGTGCATTTGACGTCGAAAATGATGTCGGCACCCGGGTTGCGCTTGAGCACGTCCAGCGCGAACAGCATCAACAGGCGGTCCGGGTACACCACGTTGCCTGCGTTGGTCACGACACCGACACGGTCGCCGTCACCGTCGAACGCCAGGCCCAGATCGGCGCCGGTTTCCTTGACCTTGGCGATCAGATCCTGCAGGTTTTCCAGCTTGCCCGGGTCCGGGTGGTGATTGGGGAAGTTGCCGTCCACTTCCGCGAACAGCGAGATCACTTCACAACCCAGCGCTTCGATCAGCTGCGGGGCAATCACGCCTGCCGCGCCGTTGCCGCAGTCGACCACGACCTTCAGCTTGCGGGCCATGACGATGTCGTCCTTGATCTGCTTGAAGTAGCGATCGAGGATGTCGACTTTAGTGATGCTGCCTTTCTGCGAAGTCAGGTTGTTGGTCTTGATACGCTCGTGCAGCGCCTGGATCTGCTCGTTGGCGAGAGTGTCGCCCGCGATGACGATCTTGAAACCGTTGTAGTCCTTGGGGTTGTGGCTGCCGGTCAGCATCACACCGGTCTTGCCTGCCAGCACGTTGGCGGCGTAGTACAGTGCAGGCGTCGGCACCAGGCCCACATCGCTGACATGGCAGCCGCTGTCGTGCAGGCCTTGAATCAGTTGCTGCACCAGTTCCGGACCGGAAAGGCGACCATCGCGACCGACGCTGACGTTGGGTTCGTTCTGCGCCAGGCTTTCGGAGCCGATGGCGCGGCCGATCCAGTAAGCCGTTTCAGCGTTGAGGGTGTCCCCGACCACGCCACGGATGTCATAGGCGCGGAAAATAGTCTCGGGAAGGTTGGGTGCCACGGATGCTGGGCTGTTCATAGCGAGGGGATGCTCCGATCTCAGGAAGTCCTGGTTTTCATCGAGAAGGTCGATATCAAGGATATCGGTATCTTGAAACAGTGGATCGGTCCAGTCGGTGCGTGATGCAGCCACTGTGGACGGAGCACTGCCTTTGACAATATCTGCATCGCGCTGCTCACCGGCAACCAACGCAGGTACTGCCTGGGGTTGACTGCGAAGCGAGACACGAGCAAGGGCCTGGGCCAGACCACTCAGGGCCGGGAGGCTCAAACCGAAGGGTTTGACGGCTTTTCCGCGTGAGAGTTCTTGGAGCAACTGATCCAGTTGTCGTGCGTCGGCGCAAATACGCCGTTGCAGAGCTCTCTCGCTGCGATGCAAGCCAAGCAGCACGCCCGCTGCAGCGATAACCAGCGCCAGCAGCAAAAGTACGACGGAGGGCGAAGTTTTCAGGCCGGGGCCGGGCGTGAATTCGAGTTTCCAGCCTGAATAGCCGGTATCGAACACCTGCGGTTTGCCGCCGTCGGCCTGACCGCGCTGCAGGAAAACCTGCGCAGGTCCGTTGCCAAACTGCTGGCTGAGCACCACTTGCCCGGCTTCGGCAGGCAGTGCCGGCAAGGCATTGAGCAAGCGCTGCAGGTCAAAGGCCAGCAGCAATGTGCCCACCACCGGCTGAGTTGGCGCGGCACGTACCGGCGCAGCACTGTAGATCAACCAGCGCTCGCCCGCCTTGCGAGCCTCCGGGGCGACGACCTCGCCTTGTGCAGCCTTGTTGAGCATATCCAGCGTGGCAAAACTTAACGGCAACGCGCCCTGCGTATCGACGTCAGCCAGGCCTTTGGGGTAAAGCCGCGCGCCTGCCAGGCCGTCCCAGCGAGTGAAGCGATCCTGTGCTGCCAGCAATGCGGAGGCATCATTGCTCTGAAGCGTCTGTACAAGTGTTGCGCCGGAGGCGGCCGATCGAGTGTCGGCATTGATCTGCCGCAGCGCCAGACCAATGGCTGCCGCCTGACTGCCGCCCCATGCCTGAACAAGCTGATCCTGCTGCTGGGGGCTGGATATCAGCGCAACCCAGACCAGCGCCGCGGCGATTATCAGGCCGATTGTCGCAGGCACAAGGCCTGGAGCAAGCCCTTTCAGGCTCGCTGCAGGGGGAGAGTTATCGGCCGCAATAGCGTGTTTTGGAGCGCTGTGCTGACTGCCTTTCACCGACCTCTCCCTGAGCCTTTTTCCGAACCCGGATTATGTGCCGAATGACGATTAATGGTTGCCGGAGTGGCCGAAGCCGCCTGCGCCACGCTGACTTTCGTCGAATGCTTCAACCAGCTCGAAGTGCGCCTGCACCACAGGCACCAGCACCAGTTGCGCAATACGCTCGCCGACCGCGATGTTGAATGCAGTCTGGCCACGGTTCCAGCACGACACCATCAATTCTCCCTGATAATCGGAGTCGATCAGACCCACCAGGTTACCCAGCACGATGCCATGTTTGTGACCCAGGCCGGAGCGCGGCAGGATCAACGCGGCAAGGCCCGGATCGCCAATGTAAATCGACAGGCCGGTAGGGATCAGCAGGGTCTGGCCGGGCTCGAGGACGGTATCCTCCTTGAGCATGGCACGCAGGTCCAGGCCTGCCGAGCCAACAGTGGCGTAGGCCGGGAGTGGAAATTCGTTGCCAATGCGAGGGTCGAGGATCTTGGCTTGTAGAGCGTGCATTCGTAGTTAAACCTGATTCATGCGGTCGGCGATAAAAGTGATCAGCTGGCGGGCAATCTTGGCCTTGCTGGTCTGGGCAAAAAGCGTTGCGTGCAACGCCCGGTCAATCACGCTGCAAGCGTTCTCTTCACTGTTGAAGCCGATGCTGGGGTTGGCGACATCGTTGGCGACAATCAGGTCCAGGTTCTTGTCCTTGAGCTTGCGGGCAGCATAGTCGAGCAGGTGTTCGGTCTCGGCGGCGAAGCCGACGCTGAAAGGGCGATCCGGGCGGGTTGCGATGGTCGCCAGAATATCCGGATTGCGGACCATCTGCAGCAGCAAGCCGTCACCGTTTGAAGGATCTTTCTTCAATTTGTGCGGGGCGACAACTTCCGGACGGTAGTCAGCCACCGCTGCCGAGGCGATGAACAGGTCACAGGGGATGGCAGTCTCGCACGCCGCCAGCATGTCGCGGGCGCTGACCACGTCGATGCGCGAGACGCGATCCGGCGTCGTCAGATTGACTGGCCCGGTGATCAGCGTGACGCGCGCACCGGCTTCCACAGCCGCTTCGGCCAGGGCAAAGCCCATTTTTCCGGAGCTGTGGTTAGTGATGTAGCGCACCGGATCGATGTTTTCCTGGGTCGGGCCAGCGGTGATCAGCACATGCTTGCCGGTCAGGCTCAGGCGCTGGAAACAGTCCGCTGCGCACTGGGCCAGATCGTCGGCCTCCAGCATGCGCCCGAAGCCGACATCGCCGCAGGCCTGACTGCCGGACGCTGGCCCAAACACACGAAAGTCACGCTCTTCAAGCTGCCGGGTATTGGCTTGCACTGAGGCGTCACGCCACATTGCCTGATTCATCGCCGGTGCGATGGCGACGGTGGCATCGGTTGCCAGCACGATGGTGGTCAGCAAGTCGTTGGCGATGCCTTGCGCCAGGCGCGCGATCAGGTCGGCGGTGGCCGGAGCGATCAGGATCAGATCGGCCCATTTGGCAAGTTCGATGTGGCCCATCGCGGCCTCTGCGGCCGGGTCGAGAAGGTCCAGGTGCACAGGGTGCCCGGACAGGGCCTGCATGGTCAGCGGCGTAATGAACTCTGCTCCGCCTTTGGTCATGACGACACGCACTTCAGCGCCCTGATCGCGCAGGCGGCGGACCAGCTCGGCGCTCTTGTAAGCCGCGATGCCGCCGCCGACGCCAAGAACGATGCGTTTTCGATACAGCCGCTGCATAGACCTGCCTTTTTGGTCGAGTGAATACGCGACGCCCATGACGCCTCCCCAGGCCAGGCCGTCGCGCAAAAAAGATGGGCTAAGATAGCACAGCGACTGCACCGCAACAGCGGTGCCCAATCACATGGAGGTGCTATGAGTATTCGCAGTTGGCCCGCGGCCGAACGCCCGCGGGAACGCTTGTTGGAGTTGGGGGCGGGGAGCCTTTCCGACGCCGAGTTGCTGGCTATCTTTTTACGCACCGGGGTGGCCGGAAAAAGCGCCGTAGACCTTGCCCGTCATCTTCTGAATCAATTCGACGGGCTCAGATCGTTACTGGATGCTGACCTGTCCACGTTTACCTCCCAACTCGGGCTGGGGCCTGCCAAATTTGCTCAGTTGCAGGCTGTCATGGAGATGGCGCGCCGGCACATGGCCGAGTCATTGCGCCGTGACTCAGCGCTGGAAAACCCCACTCAGGTGCGCAACTACCTGAAAGCTCAGCTCAGACATGAACAGCATGAAGTTTTCGCCTGCCTGTTTCTGGACAACAAACACCGGGTCATGACCTTCGAGATACTGTTTCGCGGGACGATCAACGCCTCCTATGTGCATCCGCGCCAGGTGGTGAAGCGAGCGATGGCTCACAACGCCGCCAGCCTGATCCTCTGCCACAACCATCCTTCCGGCATCACCACGCCCAGCCGGTCCGACATAGACCTGACCAAGCGCCTCAAGGAAGCACTGATGCTGGTGGATGTTCATGTGCTGGACCACGTCATCGTGGGCGACGGCGAGCCACTGTCGATGGTCGAGCGCGGGTTGATGTAGCGCTCACGCGGAGCGATAGGGCGGGATTCGGCTTATCGTTCCCGCGCTCTGCGTGGTAATGCCGTTCTGGACGCTCTGCGTCCGGTCTTGAGGTGGGGCGTGCCAATGCAGGGCATTGGCACGCCAGTTACGCAGACAGGCCTAGGTCTGGCGATTTACTTGACCTGCACCTTGTAGAAATCCTGCCTGCCAAACGGGCTGACCTGATAACCCGTGACGTCCTTGCGTACCAAGGCTGCTGCGGTCGGGTGGGCGAGGGGTATCCACAGTGCCTGCTGTTGGATCTGCTGCTGCGCCTGATGGTACAGCTTGCTGCGTTCGCCCTGATCGCTGACGGACTTACCATCGGTGATCAGCTTGTCCAGTGTCTTGTCGCAATAACGGGCGAAGTTGGTGCCCGACTGCACGGCTGCACACGAGAACTGCGGGGTCAGGAAGTTGTCCGGGTCGCCATTGTCGCCCGCCCAGCCCATGAACAGCAGGTCATGCTCGCCAGCCTTGGCACGGCGAATCAATTCGCCCCATTCAATGATCTTGATCTCGGCATCAATACCGATCTGTTTCAAGTCAGACTGCAGCAGTTGAGCGCCCAGGCTTGGGTTGGGGTTAAGCAGGCTGCCGGAAGGCCGGGTCCAGATAGTGGTCTTGAAACCATCCTTCAGACCGGCTTTGGCCAGTAAAGTCTTGGCCTTGGCGACATCGTGCTGATAGCCGGGCAGGTCTTTGGCGTAGCTCCAGGTGTTGGGCGGATAAGGGCCATTGGCCGCCGCGGCGGTACCTTCGAACACGGCCTTCAGGTAATTGGCCTTGTCGAACGCCAGGTTGATGGCCTGACGAACTTCAGGCTTGTCGAATGGTGGGTGCTGACTGTTGATCGCGACAAACGCGGTCATGAATGCTTCAGTCTTCTCGACCTTGAGCGAGTCATCCTCGCTGGCCGCCTGAATGTCCAGAGGCTTGGGCGAGAGCGCTATCTGGCATTCGTTCTGACGGACTTTCTGCAGGCGCACATTGGCGTCCGCTGTGATGGCATACACCAAGGTGTCGACATCAGACTTGCCGGCGAAGTAGTCCTTGAACGCCTCATAACGCACCACGGCATCTTTCTGGAAACGCTTGAACACGAACGGCCCGGTGCCGATCGGCTGGCTGTTGAGTTTTTCCGGTGTGCCGGCTTTCAGGAGTTGCGCGGTATATTCGGCCGAGTAGATCGACGCAAAACCCATGCTCAGCGTGGCCAGGAAGGTCGAGTCCGCCCGATTGAGTGTAAAGCGGACGGAGTGCGCGTCAGGCGCTTCGATGCTCTTGATCAGCGCGGGCAACTGCATGGATTGCGCATGCGGGAAGCCGCTCTGGGCAATCTTGTGCCACGGGTTCTGCGGGTCGAGCATGCGCTGGAAGCTGAACAGCACGTCATCGGCGCTCAGCTCGCGGCTCGGCTTGAAATAGTCTGTGGTATGAAATTTCACTCCGGAGCGCAGCTTGAAGTCGTAAGTCAGGCCGTCTTTGGATACGGTCCAGCTTTCTGCCAGGCTCGGTACCAGCTTGCCGCTCTGGGCATCGAAGTCCACCAGACGGTTCATCAGCACGTCGGCCGATGCGTTGGTGGTGGTCAGTGAGTTGTACTGCACAACGTCGAAGCCTTCGGGACTGGCTTCGGTACAAACCACAAGGCTCGATGCCTGGGCGGCAATCGGAAGCAGCAACGGAACAAGCAAAAAAGGGAGTGCAGCTAGGCGCATGGCGTTATTTCCTGTTCAGAAAGGGCCCCATCTGCCGGCGCAGTCTGGTGAGGGACTAACCCTAGACCATGTACTGGCGTAGAACAATCGTCACGGTGCGACGAGCGGTCGATTTGCCTGTGCCCCCGCATTGCTTGAGCATACCGCCGCGCAGAGCGGATTCATTCGGGTCAAAGTGCTTTGCCTGTTGTTGCGTCCAAGGGTTTCTGGTATAAAGCAGCGCTCTTTTCTAGGGGCCCGGTTCCTTCACTGTAGGTGTAGCCGGTAAGACCCTTAAAGAAACGCGGCGCCTGGCGCCAAATGACTGAGAGATTAAGCGGCCAACCCATGCCGGGTTGGGCATGTGGTTTTAGAGGGCTGAGGCATGTCGAGAGTATGTCAAGTTACCGGTAAGGGTCCGGTGACTGGGAATAACATTTCCCACGCAAACAACAAAACCCGTCGTCGTTTCCTGCCAAACCTGCAGCATCACCGCTTCTGGGTTGAAGGCGAGAAGCGTTTTGTTCGTCTGCGCGTATCTGCTAAAGGCATGCGTATCATCGACAAGCGTGGCATTGAAGTTGTGCTCGCTGAACTGCGTCGCGACGGCAAAATTTAAGGGAGAGAATCATGCGTGAATTGATCCGTTTGGTGTCGAGCGCTGGTACAGGCCATTTCTACACCACCGACAAGAACAAACGTACTACCCCGGATAAAATCGAAATCAAAAAATTCGATCCGGTTGTACGCAAGCACGTGATCTACAAAGAAGGCAAAATCAAGTAATTGATTCTGTCGGCTACAAAAAAACCCGCCTCGGCGGGTTTTTTTGTGTCTGCGCTCCTGGCATAGCTGCAAGGGCAGTACTTATTTATCCGCAGCGGCTTCAAACACTACATAAATCTTGCGGCATGTTTCCAGCACCTCCCAAGTGCCCTTGAAGCCGGCCGGAATCACGAAACGGTCGCCTGCGCGCAGGGTTTTCGCGTTGCCCTGCTCGTCGCGCAGGACTGAAACACCCTGCACAATCTCGCAATACTCATGCTCCGAGTAATTCACCTGCCACTGCCCGGGCTCGCCATTCCAGACCCCCGCGCTCATCTGTCCGCAGGGGCTGTTGTAGTGGTTGTAGAGGGTTTGTGCCGGATCGCCCTTAAAGACTTTTTCCGGTGCAGGGCGATAGTGCTCGGCGGCGGTGCTGGCTTCACTGAAGTCGACGATGCTTTCGATGCTCATGATGGGCCCCTTGTCCTGAATGCGTTGAGGGTTTGACGTGCGTGCTGTGCGTTAGTGCCTCGGCGCGCGTGCGGAGCTGTTTAATAAAATCAACATAAAAGCACCGTAGCGGCTATTTATGTCAAATATATTGGTTTTGTCGGGCCGCTGGTTTAGGGTAACGGCCTTCCTGAAAAATTTCAGATTGTGTCTTTAATCAACCATGACACACCCACATTCAACAAGAGGAGGACATGCAAATGACCACCCTGACTCGTGCTGACTGGGAGCAACGCGCCCAGAATTTGAAGATCGAAGGCCGTGCCTTCATTCAAGGTGAATACACCGCAGCCTCCTCCGGCGAGACGTTTGATTGCATCAGCCCGGTCGATGGCCGGATGCTTGCCAAGGTCGCCAGTTGCGACACCGCTGACGCGCAACGCGCTGTCGACAGTGCGCGCAGCGCCTTCAACTCAGGTGCCTGGTCGCGACTGGCTCCGGCCAAACGCAAGGAAATCATGATCCGTTTCGCCGGGCTGCTCAAGCAAAATGCCGAAGAGCTGGCTTTGCTTGAAACCCTGGACATGGGCAAGCCGATTGGCGACTCGTTCGGCGTCGACATTCCCGGTGCCGCCAGAGCCCTGAGCTGGAGCGGCGAGGCCATCGATAAACTGTATGACGAAGTCGCGGCAACGCCTCATGACCAACTGGGTCTGGTAACGCGCGAGCCGGTGGGTGTCGTCGCCGCCATCGTGCCGTGGAACTTCCCGTTGATGATGGCTTGCTGGAAGCTTGGTCCTGCATTGTCCACCGGCAACTCAGTGATCCTGAAACCGTCGGAGAAATCTCCGCTGACCGCCATTCGTATTGCGCAACTGGCCATCGAGGCAGGCATTCCTGCGGGCGTGCTCAACGTATTGCCGGGTTACGGTCATACCGTCGGCAAGGCGCTGGCGCTGCATATGGACGTGGATACCGTGGTGTTTACCGGTTCGAGCAAAATCGCCAAGCAACTGATGATTTACGCAGGCGAGTCGAACATGAAACGCGTCTGGCTGGAAGCCGGTGGCAAGAGCCCGAATATCGTCTTTGCCGACGCGCCTGATCTGCAGGCCGCCGCCGAAGCAGCCGCCAGCGCAATTGCCTTCAACCAGGGCGAAGTCTGCACTGCCGGCTCGCGGCTGCTGGTCGAGCGCTCTATCAAGGAGCGCTTCCTGCCGATGGTGATTGAGGCATTGGCCACCTGGAAGCCCGGCAACCCGCTGGACCCTGCGACCAACGTGGGCGCGCTGGTCGATACCCAGCAGATGAATACCGTGTTGTCCTACATCGAAGCGGGCCACGCCGATGGTGCCAAGCTGGTTGCGGGTGGCAAGCGCATTCTGCAGGAGACCGGCGGCACCTACGTTGAGCCGACCATTTTCGACGGTGTGAACAACGCGATGAAAATCGCTCAGGAAGAAATCTTCGGCCCGGTGCTTTCAGTGCTGACGTTCGACAGCGACGAAGAAGCGATACAGATAGCCAACGACACGCCTTATGGCCTGGCTGCTGCCGTGTGGACTGCAAATATCTCCAGAGCACACCTGACCTCCAAAGCACTGCGCGCAGGCAGCGTATGGGTCAACCAATACGACGGCGGCGATATGACTGCCCCGTTCGGTGGCTTCAAGCAGTCAGGCAACGGTCGTGATAAATCGCTGCATGCCTTCGACAAATATACTGAGCTGAAATCCACCTGGATCAAGCTGTAGTCATTTGCTTATCGCACCCACGCTCTGCGTGGGCGTGTAGTTCTGGGACGCTCCGCGTCCGGTCTCGCGTCTGCGGCGCGGCGCAGATTTGTGACGCGGAGCGTCACGCACGGCATTCCCACGCTGGAGCGTGAGGAACGATAACCTCAACTATCGTGCGACGCTCCGCGTCGCATGCCGTTCTGGACGCTCTGCGTCCGGTCTTGATTGTGCAGTGAGGGCAGGCAGGAGCTTGAAAATGCGTTGGGGTACTTATTTTGCCGTGCTGGCGTCCGTGTTGGGCGTCGGGCTGGCAATGGGCGTCAGCATGCCGCTGGTTTCATTGCGTCTGGCAGACTGGGGCTACGGCTCGTTTGCCATTGGCATCATGGCGGCGATGCCTGCGGTGGGTGTGCTGGTGGGTGCGGCGCTGGCCAGTCGTCTCGCCGCGCGCTTCGGTACGGCTAACCTGATGCGCCTGTGCCTGTGGGGCGGCGCCGTTTCGGTCGGCGCACTGGCGCTGCTGCCGTATTACGGGGTCTGGCTGGTCTTGCGCCTGGCGCTCGGGGTGATTCTGACCATCGTCTTCGTGCTGGGTGAAAGCTGGATCAACCAACTGTTGATCGAGCGTCTGCGCGGACGGCTGGTAGCGCTGTATGGCAGCACTTACGCCTTGAGCCAACTGGCTGGCCCGCTGTTACTGGGCGTTATCGGCACTCAGGCCGACTACGGCTTCTGGATTGGCGTGCTGCTACTGGTCGGCTCTCCGTTCCTGCTGCTGGGTCGCACGGGGGCGCCATCGACTGAATCCTGCAACGTGACCCTCACTGATCTGGCGGGCTTCTGTCGCGGCATGCCCGCTATCGCCTGGGCGGTGGCGCTGTTCGCTGCATTCGAAGCCTTGATCCTCACGCTGCTGCCGCTCTACTGCATACGCCACGGGTTCACCCCGGAAATCGCCCTGATCATGGTCAGTGTGGTGGTGATAGGTGACGCGTTACTGCAGTTGCCGATCGGCATGCTCGCTGATCGCATCTCGCGCCGCGCAATGTTTACCGGATGCGCCGCCTTGTTGCTGACGTCCAGTCTGCTGGTGCCGTTACTGATCGATACCGTTCTGATCTGGCCGCTCTGGACAGTGTTCGGTGCCAGTGCTGGGGGGCTGTTTACCCTGTCGCTGATCCTGATCGGCGAGCGTTATCGCGATGACTCACTGGTCCGCGCCAATGCGCATGTCGCTCAGCTGTGGGGCATCGGGTGCCTGATCGGGCCCCTGATAGCAGGCGCGGGCAGCCAGTGGGTCAGCGGTGAGGCCTTGCCGCTGCTCATGGCGGCAGGTGCCTTTGGCCTGCTGATTCTGATCAGGCGACGTGGAGCGTTCGGGGTTGCCCAGGCTGCGCCCGCCTAAAGCATTCTTTCCAGGCCGATGGCACGGCTCATCCACGCGTTGAAACGCCGCCACCAGTCACCGGGTTCGGTGTGCAGCGTGTGGATCTGGCCATTGTCTTCGGTCACCCACACCACTTTGCCATCCTCAAGCTTCGCCTGGTAAGTGAGCGAGGGAGCCATACCCTGAAGCGTCAGTTCGCGCAGCTCTTCGGCCAGTTGCGGACTGTCGACCAGCACGCCGACTTCGGTGTTCCACAGCACAGAACGCGGGTCGAAATTGAATGAGCCGACAAATACTTTCTGCCGATCGAAGATCATCGCCTTGCTGTGCAGGCTTGATTCCGAACTGGCCAACGAGCTGCTTTTCTTGAACAAGTGCGGACCGCTGCCGCGCATGGTTTCGGTATCGCCAGGCTGGCGGCGCAGTTCGAACAGCTTCACGCCGTGCTCCAGCAGCGCCTTGCGGTAAGGCGCGTAGCCGCCATGCACGGCAGGCACGTCGGTGGCTTCCAGTGAATTGGTCAGCAGGCTGACGTTGACGCCGGCATCGGCACGGCCGGTCAGGTACAGCAAACCTTCCTGGCCCGGTACAAAGTACGCCGAAATCAGCATCAGTTCCTTGCGAGTGTTCAATAGTTCGGGGGCCAGTTGCGTGGTCAGCAGCAGGTGCGGATCCGGATCACCCTGCGCCAGTACCTTGGTCGGTGCGTCCCACAATGCCTGGTTGTGCGCCCAGACCAGCTCGTTGAGCCAGGTCTTCATGCGTGGCTGAGTCTTGTAGGCCATCAATCGCTCATACAGGGCCTTGTGTTGCTGATGCGCCTGCTCCAGCGAATCGTCCAGCCGCTGCCGTGCCTGGGCCAGATCCTCACCGTCGGGCAGGAAGTACATGAACGCATCGATGGGCTTGCTGAGCGTACTGTTCCAGTATTGATCGAAGCTGTGGCCGAGCTGTTCGGCGACCGGCCCCACGCTGAGCATGTCGATATCGGTGAAGTTCAGGTTCGGTTCGGCGTCGAAGTATTCATCGCCCAGATTGCGCCCGCCAACGATGGCCACACTGCTGTCGGCCAGCCACAGCTTGTTGTGCATGCGTCGGTGCTGACGCGACAGGTTCATCAAGCGCCCCAGGCTGCGCGTGATGCCGGTCTCGCGCCCCAGATTTTGCGGGTTGAACAGGCGAATCTGAATGTTCGGGTGCGCGGCGAGGGTGGCGATGGCCTGATCCAGCCCGTCGCTGGTGGTGTCGTCCAGCAGAATGCGCACCCGCACGCCACGGTCTGCCGCTTTGAGCAGTTCGTCGATCAGAGCGCGCGTGCTAAGGCCGTCATGGACGATGTAATACTGCAGGTCGAGGCTGCTTTTGGCGTTACGGATCAGTTCGGCGCGCGCCTTGAATGCATCGCTGCTGTCGGGCAGCAGGCGAAAGCCGGAACGCCCGTCGTGGGGCATCGCCATGGCTTGAATAGAACGGCCGAAAGCAGAACTCGAGGGCGGCATGGCCTGGCTTGGCTCGCTGGCAATTTGCTGGTGCGCGCAACCGCTGACGCACAGTGCAACCAGCAGGCAAAAGGGCAAGGCCCATGAGTTATTCAAATTGATCTTCCGCGTCTGTACATGGCTCGACTTGGCGTTATGACCCAAAAAACCGGGAAAGATTTGCCTGCGTCAGTCAGTTTGCGCATTCAGTAGTGCAATTGTCTCGCCCACGGTACGCACAGCGTTCTCGATTTCGCGGCTCGGTTTGGACGCGAAGTTCATGCGCATGCAGTTACGGTACTTGCCCGAGGCGGAAAAAATACTGCCCACCGCGATCTGTACACCTTTGCTCAGCAGGGCGCGGTTCAGACGCAACGTGTCGAAGCCTTCGGCCAGTTCCACCCACAGCATGAAACCGCCTTGCGGGCGGCTGGCGCGGGTGCCTTCGGGAAAGTAGCGCATCACCCAGTCGATCATCTGGTCGCGACTGCGCTGGTATTGGGTTCTCATGCGCCGCACATGCGGCTCGTAATGGCCGCCTTCGATGAAGTCGGCGATGGCCAGCTGGGGCTGCGGTGCAGTCGAGCCGGTGCCGATGTATTTCATGTGCAGCACCTGCTCCAGATACCGCCCCGGCGCTACCCAGCCAATCCGCAGGCCGGGTGCCAGGGTCTTGGAAAACGAGCTGCACAGCAGGACACGGCCATCCTCATCGAAAGATTTGATGGTGCGCGGGCGAGGGTAGTTGTAAGCAAGATCGCCATACACATCGTCCTCGATGATCGCCACATCGAAACGTTGTGCCAGCGTCAGCAAGGCACGTTTGCGAGCTTCGGGCATGACGTAACCCAGCGGGTTGTTGCAATTGGGCGTCAGCTGAATGACCTTGATCGGCCATTGCTCAAGGGCCAGTTCCAGCGCCTCGAGGCTGATGCCGGTCAATGGGTCTGTGGGGATTTCCAGGGCTTTCATGCCCACGCCCTTGAGCGTCTGCATGGCCCCGAAGAAGCTGGGCGAGTCCACTGCAACGATGTCACCCGGCGAGCAGATGGCCCGGACACTCGCTGACAGCGCTTCATGGCAGCCATTGGTGACGATCAGATCATTGGCGGTCAGGTTGCAGCCCGAGTCGAGCATCAGTCGGGCGATTTGCTCACGCAGCCTGCGTACGCCGTAGATGTTGTCGTAATACAGCCCCGGCATGTCTTGGTGACGACTCAGCTGACTCAGCGCGCGCATCAACGGTTTCAGGGTAGGGCTGGTGACATCGGGCATTCCGCGCCCCAGTTGCGTGACCGCTTCGAGAGGTGCCACCCGAATCAGGTCCAGCACCTGATCCCATTGAGAGATATCCACAGGCCGCTGGACCGGTCGCCCGACAGCAGGCAGCGCAGGTGCCGCTCGACTGACCGATACGAAATAGCCGGATTTGGGTTTCGGCGCTGCCAGGCCGTTGTCCTCCAGCACCCGATACGCTTGCTGCACGGTGCTCAGGCTGACGCCATGTTCGACACTTAACGCACGCACCGATGGCAGGCGGTCGCCGGGGCGGTAGAAGCCGTTTTCGATCCGCGAGCCGAGCAGTTCGGCGAGGTTGACGTAAAGCGTCATGACGTACTCTCAGGCTGGTGAGCGTGGTATAGCAATACAGATTGGGCAAAAATATAGCATTCAGTGCTGTTTTCGCCTCATCTGTATGGAAAATATAACCTGTTTTTGAATCTGTAATGGTCTGGCCGTTCGTTTCATCATAGACCCACACCCACCCAGGATGAGGGAATCGGAAATGAACGGGTTCAGCGATGTACGCCTTGCGCTTCACAGCCAGGAATTGAATGACTATCGACCAACTGCGGTCAGAACGGTCCGCTCAAACAAGGCCGATCTGTTGGCGGGCATGGGTCGCTGGGCGCTGTATCGTCACCGCTGGGCCTCCCGCCGCACCTTGCTGGAGCTGACGGACGATCAGTTGCGCGACATCGGGCTGGATTTCCAGCAGGCGCGGGTCGAAGCGATGAAACCGTTCTGGAGGCCCTGAGCCTTTCAGCGCAGTTCTTTGAGCCGGTGCCAGAGCATGCCCAATGCCAGTAACGGCGAGCGCAAGTGCTTGCCGCCCGGAAAGGTCACGTGTGGCACTTTGGCGAATAACTCGAAGCCATCGCTGTGTTGCCCGGCGATGGCTTCGGCCAGCAAGCGGCCCGCAAGGTGTGTTGCGTTCAGCCCATGGCCGGAGTAGGCCTGAGCATAAAACACGTTGGGGTGCTGCTTGAGCCGGCCAATTTGCGGCAGGCGATTGGCACCGATGCCGATCATTCCGCCCCACTGGTAATCGATCTTCACTGAGGCCAGTTGCGCAAACACATCGAGCATCTTCGGTCGCATGTACGCGGCGATGTCCTGCGGGTCGCGGCCCGAATAGTGACAGGCGCCCCCGAACAGCAAACGGCGATCCGCTGACAGTCGGTAGTAATCCACTGTCACGCGTTGATCACAGACCGCCATGTCCTGCGGCAACACTTCCCGGGCCTGAGCCTCGCTCAAGGGCTCGGTCGCGATGATGTAACTGCCTGCGGGCAATACCTTGCCGCTTATTTCCGGATTCAGGTCGTTGAGGTAAGCGTTGCAGCCCAGTACCAGCGTTTTCGCCAGCACCGTCCCCTGGGCCGTATGCACCTTGACCTGCGGGCCGTAGTCGATTCTCGTCACCGCAGAATGTTCGAACAGCCGAACGCCCAGTGACTGCGCTACGGCAGCTTCTCCCAAAGCCAGATTCAACGGGTGCAGATGCCCGGACCCCATGTCGATCAAACCGCCGACATACCGGTCGGAGCCCACGACACTGCGCATCTGATCGGCTTGCAGCAACTTAAGCTCATGGCGGTAGCCCAGGCTGCGCAGTTCATCGGCATCTTCGGCCAGGCTGTGCAAGTCGCGCGGCTTGTTGGCCAGGTCGCAATAACCCCATTTCAGGTCGCAATCGATAGCATGCCGTTCGATGCGCTGACGCACGATCTCGACCGCCTCGATGCCCAGCAGCTTGAGCTGGCGCACACCTTCGCTGCCGATGACATTGGCGAACTGCTCGACGCCGTGACCGACCCCGCGAATCAGCTGGCCGCCATTGCGTCCGCTGGCGCCCCAGCCAATTCGGCGTGCCTCAAGCAGCGCGACACTCAGCCCGCGCTCGGCCAGCTCGATGGCAGTGTTGAGGCCGGAGAATCCGCCGCCCACCACGCACACATCAACCTTCACCTCGCCTTGCAGCGCAGGGTGATCCGGTTGCGGATGGCTGCTGGCGGCGTAGTAGGAGGCAACATGCTGGTCGTCGTGAAGAGTCGGGTGCTGAACGCGGGCGTTCATGAGCGGGTCCTGTTGGTGGCGGTTTGCGTGTGGGGAGGATAAGCCGCTGTCATGAGCCTGCCAACTGGGGCAAACTCAGCGCATTGTGTAGGAATGGTTGATTCAATGAGCTGCAACCGTCAGAAAATAAGTGATCTGCGCCGCCAGATTCCCTCGTTCGAGTGTGTGCCTGGCTGCCACGACTGCTGCGGCCCGGTTACCACGTCGCCCGAAGAAATGTCGCGTCTGCCGCGCAAGACTGCCGCCGAACAGGACGCCGCGCTCAATGAGCTCAATTGCGTGCACCTTGGCTCGCAGGGCTGCACCGTGTATGACGAACGCCCGTTGATCTGCCGTCTGTTCGGCACCACCGAAAGCCTGCCATGCCCGAATGGCCGTCGCCCGGTCGAACTGATTCACCCGCGGGTAGAGAAGCAGATACACGAATACATGGCTTCCACCCGACAAGTGCTGGTCTAGCGCAATCAGTCGGCAATCGGCAGGTTCAGGCTCTCTTTCACTTCTTCCATCACGATATAGCTCTTGGACTCGCGCACGTGCGGCAGTTTGAGCAGGATATCGCCCAGCAGTTTGCGGTAGGACGCCATCTCGGAAATGCGCGCCTTGACCAGGTAGTCGAAGTCGCCTGATACCAAGTGGCACTCCAGCACATGCGGAAGCTTCAACACCGCACGGCGGAACTCCTCGAAGGTGTCGCCAGACTTGTAGTCCAGACTGATTTCCACAAACACCAGCAGGCTGGCCTTCAGGCTTTGCGGGTTCAGGCGGGCGTTGTAGCCCATGATGATCCCTTCGCGTTCCAGCCTGCGAACCCGCTCGGTACAGGGTGTGGTCGACAGGCCGACGCGCTCGCCCAGTTCAGTAAACGAGATACGCCCATCTGCCTGGAGGATGCGCAGGATATTGCGGTCGATCTTGTCCAGTTCACGATTTGACTGGTGTTGAGTGCGCATGGGTTATTTCCCCTCTACCAAAGCGTTTATCGCCGGGAATAAACGCCAAATATAGATGTTTATACAGTGAGAAGCACTGCCCATTGCTCAATATACTGCGCACATTCTTGCTTAAAACTTCAAAACGTCAGCGGATATCCGCGATGAGGTCATCTACATGCGCGTTCTGGTCCTTGGAAGTGGTGTAATCGGTACAACCAGTGCTTATTATCTGGCGCGTGCCGGTTTTCAAGTGACCGTGGTAGATCGCCAGCCAGCCGCCGCCATGGAGACCAGCTTTGCCAATGCCGGGCAGGTCTCGCCAGGCTATGCCTCGCCATGGGC
Source organism: Pseudomonas syringae group sp. J254-4 (assembly GCF_032586855.1). NCBI lineage: Bacteria > Pseudomonadati > Pseudomonadota > Gammaproteobacteria > Pseudomonadales > Pseudomonadaceae > Pseudomonas > Pseudomonas syringae group sp. J254-4. The sequence goes on from NZ_JAWHOO010000002.1 coordinate 49,645, forward strand.
CGCGCCGGGTGTTCCGCTGAAGGCGATCAAATGGTTGCTGCAGCGCCACGCACCATTGGCGATCAAGGCCACGGCAGATATCGATCAATACCTGTGGATGGCGCAGATGCTGCGCAACTGCACCGCCAGCCGCTATGCCGTGAACAAAGAGCGCATGGTGCGCCTGTCCGAATACAGCCGTGATTGCCTCGATGAACTGCGCCTGGAAACCGGCATTGCCTATGAAGGGCGCAGCCTGGGCACTACCCAGTTGTTCCGCACTCAGGCGCAACTGGACAACGCCGCCAAGGATATCGCCGTGCTCGAGCAGTCCGGTGTTCCGTACGAGCTGCTGGATCGCGACGGCATCGCCCGTGTCGAGCCCGCGCTGGCCGGTGTGACCGGCATTCTCAGCGGTGCACTGCGCTTGCCCAATGACCAGACCGGCGATTGCCAGTTGTTCACCACGCGCCTTGCAGAAATGGCCGTCGAGCTGGGTGTCGAGTTCCGCTACGGACAGAACATCGAGCGCCTCGACCACGCTGGCGACCGCATCAATGGTGTGTGGATCGACGGCAAGCTGGAAACAGCCGACCGCTACGTGCTGGCGCTGGGCAGCTATTCTCCGCAACTGCTCAAACCGCTGGGCATCAAGGCTCCGGTTTACCCGCTGAAGGGCTATTCGCTGACGGTGCCCATCACTGACCCGGCCATGGCTCCGACCTCGACCATTCTCGATGAAACCTACAAGGTCGCCATCACCCGCTTCGACAACCGGATCCGGGTCGGTGGCATGGCGGAAATAGCCGGTTTTGACCTGTCGCTCAACCCGCGTCGACGCGAAACACTGGAGATGATCGTCGGTGACCTCTATCCTCAGGGTGGCGACCTGACCCAGGCCAGTTTCTGGACCGGGTTGCGTCCGACCACTCCCGATGGCACACCGATTGTGGGTGCAACACCGTTCCGTAACCTGTTCCTCAATACCGGCCATGGCACATTGGGCTGGACGATGGCGTGTGGTTCCGGTCGTTTGCTGGCAGACCTCATTGCCCGCAAGACACCCCGTATCAGTGCCGAAGGCCTCGATATCTCTCGTTACGGCAGCACTCAGGAGAATGCACAGCATGTCAATCCAGCGCCAGCTCACCAATGAGCGCATGAGTCAGGTCGTTGTCCACAACGGCACCGTCTATCTGTCGGGCCAGGTCGGCGATGACATGACTGCAGGTGTCGAGCAACAGACCCGCGAGGTCCTGAACAGTATCGAGCGCCTGCTCGACCTGGCCGGCACTGACAAGACTCGCATTCTGTCGGTCACGATCTATCTGAAAGACATCGATGCTCATTTTGCCGGCATGAACAGCGTCTGGGACAAATGGCTGCCCAAGGGTTTCGCGCCTGCGCGTGCAACCGTCGAGGCCAAGCTGTGCGAGCCGGAAATCCTTGTCGAGCTGTCGGTTGTCGCCGCGCTGCCTTGAGTCTGCTGCCTTCATACTGTTGTGCCCGACGCATCTCTGCGTCGGGCTTTTCTGACCCTTTTCACCCTTCAGGCAAGAAACGTCATCATGCGTCCAGCCCGCGCCTTTATTGATCTTCAGGCACTGCGTCACAACTACCAACTGGCTCGTGAAAACAGCGGCGGCAAAGCGCTCGCGGTGATCAAGGCCGATGCCTATGGTCACGGTGCGGTACGTGTTGCCCAGGCACTGGAAGCCCAGGCCGACGGTTTCGCAGTGGCCTGCATCGAAGAAGCGCTCGAGCTACGCGCGGCAGGCATCCGCGCACCTGTTCTGCTGCTTGAAGGTTTTTTCGAAGCCGATGAACTGGCGCTGATTGTCGAGCACAACTTCTGGACGGTCGTGCATTCGACCTGGCAACTGGAGGCCATCGAGCAGGCGCAGCTCGCCAAACCTTTAACGGTCTGGCTCAAGATTGACACCGGCATGCACCGCGTCGGTCTGTACCCGCATGAATATCAGGCCGCCTATCAGCGCCTGCTGGTAACCGGCAAAGTAGCCAGAATCGTCCTGATGAGCCACTTCGCCCGCGCCGATGAACTGAACAGTGGATGCAGTGATGAACAGTTCGCTGTATTCGAGAGCTTTCGCAAAGGCCTGGTTGCAGAAACCAGCCTGAAAAACTCCCCGGCCGTTCTGGGCTGGCCGCATATTCCAAGCGACTGGTCGCGCCCCGGCATCATGCTCTACGGCGCTACGCCGTTTGGTCAGGCGCACCCGCTGGCTGACCGCCTGCAACCGGTCATGACCCTTGAATCGAAGATCATCAGTGTGCGTGAGCTGCCTGCCGGTGAAGCCGTGGGCTATGGCGCGACGTTTGTCTGTGATCGGCCATTGCGTATTGGCGTGGTGGCGATGGGGTACGCTGACGGCTATCCGCGTCATGCGCCGACCGGCACGCCTGTGCAGATCGACGGTCAGCCCTCCCGGCTGCTCGGGCGAGTGTCCATGGACATGCTTTGCGTAGACTTGACCGGCGTACCGCAGGCCGGGCTTGGCAGCCGGGTCGAGTTATGGGGCAAGCACGTGCTCGCCAGTGAAGTGGCCACACGGGCAGAAACGATTCCCTACGAAATCTTCTGCAATCTGCGTCGCGTTCCGCGTATCTATTCCCAAGACTGATCGAGCCCCTGTCCGTCAGGCCGCTGTATGTCTGGTGTCTGTCGAAGTGTTGTAAATATTGAACGCTGTTGCCATGATGGCGTTCATCTCGACTAGACCTGACAAAACCTGGGGGAATATCGCATTGGACGTGGGTGAACGACTGCAATCGATCCGCAAGCTCAAGGGCCTGTCCCAGCGTGAACTCGCCAAGCGCGCAGGCGTGACCAACAGCACCATCTCCATGATCGAAAAAAACAGCGTAAGCCCTTCGATCAGCTCGCTGCGCAAAGTGCTTGGCGGCATTCCCATGTCCATGGTCGAGTTTTTCTCGGAAGAAACCGTTCCGGAAAACGCAGCGCAGGTGGTGTACAAGGCCAGCGAGTTGATTGATATCTCGGACGGTGCCGTGACCATGAAGCTGGTCGGCAAGTCGCACCAGGGCCGTGCCATCGCCTTTCTTACCGAAACCTACCCGCCGGGTGCCGATACCGGTGAAGAAATGCTCGTCCACGACGGTGAAGAAACCGGAATCCTCGTCGAGGGGCGACTGGAGTTGGTAGTGGGTCTCGACACCTACGTGCTGGAGGCCGGTGACAGCTATTATTTTGAAAGCACCCGGCCGCACCGCTTCCGCAACCCGTTCGACGTCCCGGCACGATTGATCAGTGCGGCAACGCCAGCCAATTTCTGACCCGCCCCTTGCAGTGAGTGATGCGTGAAGCTGACCCGGAAGATTCTGAGCACCGCAGGCGTTCTGACGTTGTGGGTGTTCAATGTGCAAGCCGCCGATACCGCCCGAGCCCCTGACGACATCATCGCCGCCCATTGCGTCGCGTGTCACAGCGTCGGCCTGCTCAACGCGCCGAAAACCGGTGATACGGCCGCCTGGGAAGAACGTGCCAGACAAAAAGGCGGCCTTGACGGCCTGCTGGCCAGCACCATCAAAGGCCTGGGAATCATGCCGCCGAAAGGCACCTGCGGCGATTGCACTGACGACGAACTGAAGAGCGCCATTCAGAGCATGTCGGGTCTGAAGTAAGCGCTGTCTCGTTACCACGCTGGAGCGTGGGAACGATAGTTGCGCAGCGAGCATGCAGCAATTTCAGATTGCCACCGGTCCAAGCTGCACCAATAACAATTCAGGAGAGCTGGGATGCCGTATTCCTGTTCCATCGAGCACGCTGTCGATCACGTTCTGGCGCATTTGCCCGAGCATATTCACCTCGGCATGCCGCTCGGGCTGGGCAAGCCCAATCGGTTCGTCAACGCGCTGTACCAGCGCATCAGCCAGTTGCCCGAGCGACGACTGACGATCTACACCGCGCTGACACTCGGGCGGCCAACGCCGGGAGAGGGTTTGCAGGCGCGGTTTCTGGAACCGTTTCTGGAGCGGGTCTTCGGTGACTATCCGGAACTGGATTTTCTGGCCGCGTTGCGCCGCGACAAACTTCCACACAACATTCGCGTGCAGCAATTCTTCATGCAGCCGGGCAGCCTGCTGAACAGTGAGTCAGCCCAGCAAGACTACGTCAGCAGCAATTACAGTCATGCCGCCCGCGATATCAATGCCAACGGCCTGAATCTGGTCGCGCAACTGGTGGCCCGTGACGATCAGCACCCGGGCAAGCTTAGCCTGAGTTGCAACCCGGACGTGACCCTCGACCTGCTGCCCATGATCGCCAAACGCCGCGCCGCCGGAGAAACCATCCTCATGTTGGGTCAGGTGCACGCCGACCTGCCTTACATGCCGGGCGACTCGGAGCTGGATATCGAAGCCTTTGATCTGCTGATTGATGAAGATGAGCGCAGCACGCTGTTTTCCACCCCGAACATGCCGGTGGGTTATCAAGACCATTTGATCGGCCTGCATGCCAGCACACTGGTGCGTGACGGCGGCACGCTACAGATCGGTATCGGCTCGATGGGCGATGCGCTGACCGGCGCACTGCTGGCCAGGCAAGCCGACAACGATACCTGGCGCAACCTGCTGGCCGAGTTGAACATGAGTAACTGGCAGACCCTGATCGACCGCGAAGGCGGCCTTCAGCCGTTCGCCAGCGGTCTTTACGGTTGCAGCGAAATGTTCGTCAACGGTCTGCTGGTACTGGCCGATGCCGGCATCGTGCGCCGCAAGGTGTATGCCGACGCAGAGCTGCAGCGGCTGGCCAATCTGGGCACGCTGGATGAAGACGCCCATCCCGATGGCGTGGTGGTGCACGGCGGCTTTTTCCTTGGCCCGAGCAGTTTCTACGAGCGCTTGCGCGAGCTGCCCGCCGAGCGACTGGCGCAGTTCAACATGACTGCCATCAGCTATATCAACGAGCTTTACGGTCAGGAAGAACTCAAACGCCTGCAACGCCGCGATGCGCGCTTCATCAACAGTGCGTTCACCGTCACCCTGATGGGCGCAGCCGTGGCCGATCAGCTGGAAGATGGCCGAGTGCTCAGCGGTGTGGGTGGCCAATACAACTTCGTGGCGCAGGCTCATGCCCTGGAGGGCGCTCGTTCGATCCTGATGCTGCGTAGCTGGCGTGAGTCCGGTGGCGAGGTCAGCTCCAATATCGTCTGGCAGTACGGCCACACCACTATCCCCCGGCACCTGCGCGATATTGTCGTGACCGAATACGGCATTGCCGATCTGCGCGGTCAGACCGACGCCACGGTGATCGAGCGCATCCTCAACATCACTGACTCGCGGTTTCAACCCGGCTTGATCGAGCAGGCGCAAAAGGCCGGGAAGCTGCCCAGGGACTTCCGCCTTGATCCACGCTTCACAGAGAACACCCCGGAACGCCTCAAGGACACGGCATCGCGCTATCCGTCGCTGTTTACTGAATACCCGCTGGGGTGCGATTTTACGGGCGAAGAGCGCGACCTGATGCGTGCGTTGAACTGGCTGAAGAGCAAGCTCAAACTCACCGAAATCCTCGAGTTGGGCAAGGCCACTCTGGACGCTCCCGACCCCGAAGCCTTCCCGGAGCACTTGCAACGAATGCAACTCGACCAGCCTCAGGGCTTGCGCGAAGAGTTGTATCAGCGACTGCTGCTGGCCGGGCTGCACAACACCAGCGGGACCAGCGGACTGACGAGCTAAGGCGCGGAGACTGATCGTTAACGGTCGCTAAATCGCAGCCTTGCGGGTATTGCGCCCCACCGGGCCGGAGCGTTCTTCGATGGCGTGTTGCAGCGGTTTGCGCAGGCCCATCAGGAACGCCAGCTCTGCGATCACGAACAGCGGGCCGATGATCAGGCCGGTCACGTCATCGATAAACGCCGGTTTGCGCCCTTCGTAGTAATGGCCGATGAACTGGATGATCCAGCCGATCACAAAGAGCCCGACGCCCGCGCTCAGCCAGACCATGGTTGCCTGTTGCGCAAGGTTGGCCCCGGCCCAGATGCACAGTGCCAGTAGCACTGCCATGACCACGCCCAGTGCACGGTCCAGGCGCAGATAGAAAATCGTCGAACCCAGGGCTAGCAGGGCCGCAGGCGAAACCCACACGCCGCTTACAGTCCAGCCGGGACGCGACAGAAGTACCGCCACGGCCAGTACAATCAATGGAATGCCCACGAAGTGCGTCACGATATTGCGTGAATCACGGTGATACGCAGCGTATTGGCTGAGATGATCGACAAGGGTTTTCATTATTATTCCTGCCTGAGACGATGATCGGCTTGAGCCAGGATTGTTGTACAACACGCATGCCTGAAATAAAAGGGAGCAAAAATGACAAATGGAGTGTCGTGGCGGTCACGACTGCTATCCGATTACTGGTTTTCTCATTTACCTGCCGGTTTGCAGGATAGCCTGCTGGACGCTGCTCGCCAGCAGCGCAGGACGCCTGGCAGGACGCTGTTCGAGAAAGGCGATCTGCCTTGCGGTCTTTATGTGTTGCTGGAGGGCTGTGTGCGTATCGGCGCTGCCCATGAGCAGCGGCTTTCGGGTGTGGAGCCGATGCGTGCGCCTATGTGGTTTGGCGAAGTCTCGCTGTTCGACGGGTTGCCGCGCCGTTTCGAGGTCTGCTCACTGGAGCAAAGTATCTTTCTGCATGTCCCTCAGCAATTTCTGCTCGAATTGCTCGACAGGCACCCGGAATATTGGCGCTGGTTTGCCGCGTTACTCAGCCAGAAAATCGGTTTGCCGCTGCAGAACCCCGAGAAAATGCGCCGACTGCCTCCCAGAGCGAGGGTCGCATGGCGTCTGTTGATGCTCAGTGAGGGTTATGGCCCGTTGAGCCATGCACGCCGCCTGATTGTGCTGGAGGACATTCAGGCCGTGGAGTGCCTCGCGCTATCCCCGCCGGCCTTGCTGGAAGTGCTTCAGGATCTGCATGAACGCAAGATCGTGCGCCTGGGAGAAGGGCAGCTGGAAGTGTTCGATGTGGACAAGCTGCGCAGGGTTGCGAACTTTTCCAAAGCCAGGACCGTTTGCTGATCAGGCTGTCAGCCAGAAACATCCGGTAACGGCTCCGCTGCCGCTTCGATTGAGATAGCAAATGGGATTCACTACCATTTCGCCTCATTTGCGAACGCGAGATACCCCGATGCAGGCAAGCAAGCGTCTTCTGGCTGCTCTGACACTGACTTTACTGGGCAGTACCGCTCAGGCTGCCGATGAAGTGGTGGTGTATTCGTCCCGGATCGACGAGTTGATCAAGCCGGTGTTCGATGCATATACGGCCAAGACCGGGGTGAAGATCAAGTTCATCACCGACAAGGAAGCGCCATTGATGCAGCGCATCAAGGCCGAGGGCGAGAATGCCACTGCCGACCTGTTGCTGACGGTCGATGCCGGTAACCTCTGGCAAGCCGAACAGATGGGCATTTTGCAGCCATTCACCTCACCGGTGATAGAAGCCAACATTCCGCCGCAATACCGCTCATCCACTCACGGCTGGACCGGCCTGAGCCTTCGCGCACGAACCATCGCCTACTCCACTGACCGGGTGAAACCTGTCGAGCTGACCACGTATGAAGCGCTGGCCGACAAGAACTGGGAAGGGCGCCTGTGCCTGCGCACCGCGAAGAAGGTCTACAACCAGTCGCTGACCGCTACATTGATCGAAACCCATGGCGCCGAAGCGTCCGAGAAAATCCTCAAGGGCTGGGTGAACAACCTGTCCACCGATGTTTTTTCCGACGACATCGCAGTGCTTGAGGCGATCAACGCCGGGCAGTGCGACGTGGGCATCGTCAATTCCTACTATTACGGTCGCCTGCACAAGGAAAAACCTGACCTGGCGGTGAAGCTGTTCTGGCCGAATCAGGCGGACCGGGGTGTACACGTAAACCTGTCGGGTATCGGCCTGACCAAGTACGCCCCGCACCCTGAGGCTGCCAAGGCGCTGGTCGAGTGGATGACCGGTCCGGATGCGCAGAAGATCTTCTCCAGCGTCAATCAGGAGTTCCCGGCCAACCCGAAAGTGGCACCCTCGGAAGAAGTGGCGAGCTGGGGCCAGTTCAAGGCCGACACCATTCCGGTCGAAGTGGCAGGCAAGCGTCAGGCAGAAGCGATCCGCATGATGGATCGCGCGGGCTGGAATTGATTTAATACCCAGTGCCTTATCGTTATACATAAGACTCGTGGGAGCGAGCTTGCTCGCGAAGAGGCCGGCACAGCCCCGTAAATGAGGTGTTTGGACTGTTGCTTTCGTGAGCAAGCTCACTCCCACAAAGGTGTATGTCCGGCCTGGTACTACGGTTCATCCCCCCCATTTTCCGGGTGTGTAACGGTGGGCGCTCCAGCGCCGTAGACCAATGACGCAGAGACTTGTCACTCACTCATCCATCCCGATTTCGAGAACACCGTGGCCCATCCTGTCCAACGTCGCTGGTACCCACTGGTCTTCGCCATCGCTGCGCTGGTGTTATTGCCGCTGAGCGTGCTGCTGCTGTCGTGGGAGACCATTGACCAACAGATATGGTCACATCTGCTGGAAACCCAGATGTACCGTCTGCTGGGCAATACGTTGATTCTGGTGCTGGGTGTCGGTGTGGGTGTGACGCTGCTGGGGGTGAGTCTGGCGTGGCTGACCAGCCTGTGTGAATTTCCCGGGCGGCGCTGGCTGGACTGGGCGCTGATGCTGCCTTTCGCTATCCCCGCCTATGTGCTTGCGTTTGTATTTGTCGGGCTGCTGGATTTTTCCGGCCCGGTGCAAACCCTGATGCGTGAATGGTTCGGCTCCGGCATGCGCCTGCCTCGGGTGCGCTCCACCGGTGGGGTGATCATCGTGCTGGTGCTGGTCTTCTATCCCTATGTCTACCTGTTGGCGCGCACGGCGTTTCTGGCGCAGGGCAAGGGGCTGATGGAAGCTGCACGAGTGTTGGGCAACACGCCCTTGCAGGCGTTCTGGCGTGTGGCGCTGCCAATGGCGCGTCCAGCCATCGGTGCGGGCGTAGCTTTGGCGCTGATGGAGACCCTGGCCGATTTCGGTGCGGTATCGGTGTTCAATTTCGACACGTTCACCACCGCCATCTACAAGACCTGGTACGGCTTCTTCAGCCTGTCCAGCGCTGCGCAACTGGCCAGCCTGCTGCTGTTGGCAGTCCTGGTGCTGCTGTATGGCGAGCGTCGCGCCCGCGGTGCAAGCCGACCGACCAATGAACGGCCGCGTGGCGCTGCGCTTTATCCGCTTAGCGGTATCAAGGCCTGGGGAGCCAGCTTATGGTGCGGGCTGGTGTTTCTCTGTGCCTTCGTCGTGCCGATGCTGCAATTGATTGTCTGGGTCTGGCAGCGCGGCCGATTCGACCTCGACGAGCGCTATACCGGCCTGATTCTGCACACGCTTTATCTGGGCGGTATGGCGGCGTTGATCACTGTCAGCGTGGCGCTGATTCTGGCCTTCGCGCGGCGCATGGCACCCACACCTGCGATCCGCTCTGGCGTCAGCCTCGCCAACCTCGGTTACGCGCTGCCGGGTTCGGTACTGGCCGTTTCAATCATGCTGGCGTTCAGTTATCTGGACCGTGAGCTGGTCGTTCCGCTTTCCGGCTGGCTGGGCGGTGCAGGCAAGCCGTTGTTGCTGGGCAGCCTTTCGGCGCTGCTGCTGGCTTACCTTGTACGTTTCATCGCGGTCGCCTTCGGCCCGCTGGAGCACAGCCTGTCGCGTATCCGTCCCTCATTGCCTGAAGCCGCACGCAGTCTGGGGGTCAGCGGACCAAAGTTGTTTCTCAACGTGTATCTGCCGCTTTTGGTTCCGGGAGCCTTGAGTGCTGCGTTGCTGGTATTCGTCGATGTACTCAAAGAGATGCCTGCGACCCTGCTGATGCGCCCGTTTGGCTGGGATACGCTGGCGGTACGCGTGTTTGAAATGACCAGCGAGGGGGAGTGGGCACGAGCGGCATTGCCAGCTTTGTCGCTGGTGCTTGTAGGATTATTACCCGTCATCGGGTTGATTCGTCGCTCTGCCCGTCAGATTGGCTAGGTGCGGGTCCTTCACCTTGCGGCTACAATGCGCCGCAATTGGTGCGGTCTGACAGAAAATTCGGCCAGCTGTAAGTGCTGCAAACTCCGGTTTATTGGGGGCTTGCCGATCTTTTCTGCCCGCACCTTCGCCACGCCCGGAAGGAGAAACCCATGGGACAGCGTACCCCCCTGTTCGACCTGCACCTCGCCCTTGGCGCGAAAATGGTCGATTTTGGTGGCTGGGACATGCCGTTGCATTACGGATCGCAGGTCGAGGAACACCATCAGGTGCGTCGCGACTGTGGGGTCTTCGATGTCTCTCACATGAACGTGATTGATGTGGTTGGCCGTCAAGCCAGAACCTGGCTGCGTTACCTGCTGGCCAACGATGTGGAAAAACTGAAGACCCCGGGTCGAGCCTTGTACAGCGCCATGCTGGACGAAAGAGGCGGGGTCATCGATGACATGATCGTCTACCTCACGCCCGAAGGTTATCGGCTGGTGGTCAATGCCGCGACCGGGGTCAAGGATCTAGCCTGGATGCAGTCGCAGCTGGGCGACTTCGATGTACAACTGATCGCGCGCAGCGAAATGGCGATGCTCGCGATTCAGGGGCCAAAGGCCAGAACCCGTATCGCCGAGCTGGTTTCAAGCGCCCGCGCCGAACTGATCCACCAGCTCAAGCCGTTTGAAGGTCTTGATGATGGCGACTGGTTCATCGCGCGCACCGGTTATACCGGTGAAGACGGCCTGGAAATCATGCTGCCTGCCGAAGAGGCCCAGCGTTTTTTCAATGAACTGGTCGGCGCGGGTATCTCCCCGATCGGTCTGGGCGCTCGCGATACGTTGCGTCTGGAGGCAGGCATGAACCTGTATGGTCAGGACATCGGCGAGCATGTTTCACCGCTGGCGTCGAATATGGCCTGGAGCATTGCCTGGGAGCCTGCCGACCGTGATTTTATCGGTCGCAAGGCGCTGGAGAGCGAACGGGCTGAAGGAACCGCCTTCAAACTCGTGGGATTGGTGCTCGAAGAGCGCGGCGTTTTACGGGCGCATCAGGTGGTACGTGTCGCAGAAATTGGCGAAGGAGAGATCACCAGTGGTAGTTTCTCTCCTACGCTGAGCAAATCCATTGCTCTGGCGCGCGTTCCGATGGCAACCGCTGACCGGGCCGAGGTGGAAATCCGCGGCAAGTGGTATCCGGTGCGGGTGGTGCAGCCAGCGTTTGTGCGCCACGGCAAGACCCTGATTTAACCTATGGCGGGTTTTCCGCTGACCCGATGTTGAGGATGACTAAATGAGCAATATTCCCGCCGAGCTGCGTTTCGCCGAAAGTCATGAATGGGCACGTCTTGAAGCAGATGGCACCGTGACCGTCGGCATCTCGGACCATGCACAGGAAGCACTGGGCGATGTGGTCTTCGTCGAGCTGCCGGAAATCGGCAAAGTGTTCGCTGCCCGTGACACCGCCGGTGTCGTCGAGTCGGTAAAGGCTGCTTCGGATATCTACTCGCCGGTTGCTGGCGAGGTGGTCGAGGTCAATGAAGCACTGGGCGATTCGCCCGAGTCGCTCAACAGCGAGCCGTACAGCGCCTGGATCTTCAAGCTCAAGCCAACTGCCGCTGAAGCCGATCTGGCCAAATTGCTGGATGCTGCAGGTTACAAAAGCGCGATCGGCGAATAACCGATTGCCGGACAAAAAAATGCCGCTCATCGAGCGGCATTTTTTATGCGCAGTATTTGCCTGCAGGGCTTACTGGTTTTCAGCGACCAGGTTTTTATCCAGGATCGCGTTGGCCAGTTCCATGTCGGTGGCTTTCAGGCCTGGATTGTCTTTGCGCACCTGTTCGATGGCCGCTTCCAGGAACGGACCGCGGATGCCGCCGTCGCTGGCAACGAAGCTGCCTGCGTCATCCTGTGCGGCAACGATCAGCTTGTGATCCTTGAAGGTCAGGTAAGTCGAACCGGTAGTGGCACCCGAGGACAATACATTACGCCAGAAGGTGTCAGCCATCGCTGAACCCATTGGGATGGAAAGCAAGGCTACGGTGGCGACAGCAAACTTGAGACGCATGATGAGTTACTCCAACTGTGGTTGTTCTGAGGGGTTGGATAGCCAAAGCCACGAACTAGTTCAATCAAGGTGTACCAAGTAGTTCACTTTAGCTGGCATCACCACGATGCATGGCCGTCTGGAACAACGCTTTCAACCCTGATCAGCGTTGCTCGCTCTGCGGTGTCACTCGCAGCACTTCCTCAAGTGTAGTAAGCCCTGCCGAGACTTTCTGGGCGCCGGACAGACGCAAACTGCGCGTCCCTTCCTTAAAGGCCTGACGACGCATGGCGGTCAGGTCCAGGTCCGCGGAAATCAACGCCTTGATGTTGTCAGACATGACCATGATCTCGTAAACCCCGGCGCGGCCCCGATAGCCGGTATCGCGACATTCCACACAACCGACCGCCTGATGCGCGCCGGGCGGTACGGGGGCCTGCCACGGGCGGGTCAGGGTTTGCCAGTCGGTTTCGTTCAGATTGATCGGTGCCTTGCAGTGCGGACACAGGGTCCGCACCAGACGCTGGGCCATGACGCCAAGGATGGTTGCCTTGAGCAGGTAATGCGGCACACCAAGCTCGAGCATGCGGCTGATGGCGCTGGGTGCATCGTTGGTGTGCAGCGTCGACAGCACCAAATGCCCGGTGAGTGCCGCCTGAATGGCCATTTCAGCCGTCTCCAGGTCGCGAATTTCGCCGATCATGATGATATCCGGGTCTTGTCGCATCAAGGCGCGCACGCCAGCGGCAAAGTTCAGATCAATGTTGTGCTGCACCTGCATCTGGTTGAAGGCCGGCTCGACCATCTCGATGGGGTCTTCGATGGTGCACAGGTTGACCTCGGAGGTCGCCAGTTTCTTGAGGGTGGTGTACAGCGTGGTGGTCTTGCCCGAACCGGTCGGGCCAGTGACCAGGATGATGCCGTTGGGCTGACGGGTCATTTCCTGCCAGCGACGCAGATCATCACTGGAAAAGCCCAACTGGTCGAAGTCCTTGAGCAGCACCTCGGGGTCGAAGATCCGCATGACCATCTTTTCGCCGAACGCCGTCGGCAGGGTCGATAGGCGCAGCTCCACTTCGCGATTCTCGGGTGTGGTGGTTTTGACCCGTCCGTCCTGCGGTTTACGTTTTTCAGCGACGTTCATCCGGCCAAGGCTTTTCAGGCGGCTGACAATCGCCATGATCACCTGCGCCGGAAACTGGTAAACGTTATGCAGCACCCCGTCGATGCGAAACCGCACGGTGCCCTGTTCGCGGCGCGGCTCGATATGAATATCGCTGGCGCGCTGCTGAAATGCGTACTGGAACAGCCAGTCGACGATATTGACGATGTGCGCGTCGTTGGCGTCCGGCTCCTGATCACTGGCACCAAGCTTGAGCAACTGTTCGAAGTTGCCCATGTTGCTCATTTTCTGATCGGACGCGCTGGCACCGCTGACCGACTTGGCCAGCCTGAAAAACTCCATCGCCATGCGTTGAATGTCTGTCGGGTTGGCGACCACACGCTTGATCTGCAGCTTGAGCACATGCGCAAGATCGCCTTCCCAGGAGCGCACGTAGGGTTGGGCGCTGGCGATGGTCACCGACTCGCGGTCAACCGCCACGGCCAGAATCTTGTGGCGCTGGGCAAAGGCGTAGGACATCAATGGCGTGACGGCTGCCACATTGATTTTCAGCGGGTCGATGCGCATGTAGGGCTGGCCACAGGCTTTGGCCAGCCAAGCGGTCAGGGTTTCCAGGTCGAGCTTCTTGCCAGGCCGCTTCAAGTCGTCAAACTGCAGCGAAGCGAGAAATTCGAGAGGATGCAGCTGGATGTTCACCGCACTGCGACGCTGGGTGAGTGCCGTTTCTGCGTCGTCCTGGCCGAGATAGCCTTCGGCAACCAGATCTCGCAGCACATCATTCAGATCAAGCCAGCGATCCTGTGAAGAGGGGGCCAGGGCTGCCATGTGCGCTCCTTGAGGCAATTCGTCATTGGGCGATGAACAAGAGTAGACGCCAAGCGTGACAGCGTTACTCGTTCTATGCGACCGGGAATTACCGGAGCGGCTAAATTGATTCAGCCGGTCGCCAGCGCCACATGTGTTTGTGGGCTGTTCTGAACGTCGACCTGTTCGACCTCCACCGAGCAGACATCGATCAGGTTGCGCATTTTTTCGCCGATCACCTGCGCTCTGTGCCAGCTCAGGCTGGCAACTTGCAGGTCTATGAGCAGCGTCTTCTCTTGTCGCGCCACACTGAGCTGGTCGGGAATCAGGTACTGCATTGCAAACAGGTTCAGCACCTGACAAAGCAATGCAGGCTCGGCTGCAGCAACAATTTGGTAGCGCGCACAGCATGCCGCATTCCGGGATGACCAGTTGTCGGGACGCTGCAACGGGGCGGTAACGGCTTCAAGGTCAGGCATGTGGATACTCCAGAACAGTGGGAGAATCTTTACATGCCAAAAAAGAAATTTCTGGTCCATCATCATCTGGATTAGGCTTGATTGGACTTGTTAATGCGTAAAAAGCCAATGCGGAAAATTAATTATGCAAACCGAGCTGGACGTTTACGACCGCAAGATTCTGGCGCTGCTACAAGAGGACGCGTCGCTCTCCAGCGCGCAGATTGCCGAGCAGGTCGGCCTCTCGCAATCGCCTTGTTGGCGGCGCATTCAGCGGCTCAAGGATGAAGGGGTCATTCGTCGTCAGGTTGCGTTGCTGGATCGCAAGAAAATCGGCCTGAACACACAGATTTTCGCCGAGGTAAAACTTAACGCCCACGGGCGCTCCAACTTCACCGAGTTCACCGACGCGATTCGTGGTTTTCCGGAGGTGCTGGAGTGCTATGTACTGATGGGGTCGGTGGATTTTCTGCTGCGCATCGTGACGCCGGACATTGAGGCATACGAGCGGTTCTTCTTCGAAAAGCTCTCGCTGGTGCCCGGTATCCAGGAAGTGAACTCGACAGTGGCGCTGTCAGAGATCAAATCCACCACCAGCCTGCCGCTGCTGCGCCAGGGAGGCTGAACTCATACCGGATGCCGAGGTGCGCTTTTGACTATCGTGCCAATGCTCCGCGTTGGCATGCAGTTCGTGACGCTCTGCGTCACAAGTTTGCGCCGCGCCGCACACTCAAGATCGGACGCGGAGCGTCCAGAACGGCGTCTCCACGCGGAGCGTGGGAACGATAGTTAACCTAAGGATCAAGATGACTATCGTGCCAATGCTCCGCGTTGGCATGCAGTTCGTGACGCTCTGCGTCACAAGTTTGCGCCGCACCGAATACTCAAGATCGGACGCAGAGCGTCCAGAACGGCGTCCCCACGCGGAGCGTGGGAACGATAGTTAACTGACGTATCAAGATGACTATCGTGCCAATGCTCCGCGTTGGCATGCAGTTCGTGACGCTCTGCGTCAAAAGTTTGCGCCGCACCACATGTTCAAGATCGGACGCGGAGCGTGGGGACGATAATCAACGCCACGAAATCCAGCCGTTACAAACGCAACAGGGTTTTCCACGCGCGGCTCTGGAATACGGTGATTGCCTGTTGCACGCGTGCATCAAGGACTTCATCGCTGATGTCCAGATTGGCCAGCTCTTCCAGCTTGCGTAGTTCGCCGTACAGGCGGTCCAGCTCCGGCAGGTCCAGCGCGCCGCGTGCCCAGTGCAGCCAGGCCTGGATGCGCTCGATGCGCGGTAGTTGTTCGGCCAGGTCTTCCGGTTGCTGCTGATAGCGGCTTAGCTGCAGCGACGTAGCTTCTTCACCCAGCAGGCGCGGCAGCCAGCTGCTCAACAGCGCAGCGCCCTGACGATTGCCGCGGGTGTTGCGCTCTGTGGTCCAGCTGCGCGCCAGCAACCAGCGCGAAGTGTTCAGCGAGAACTCGCCCCAACGGGTGTCCTGCAACTCTTCCAGAAACTGCTCGTGGGCGGCACCGCGTACATCGGCATCTTCCTGCCCGGCCTGAACCAGCGGGCGCCAGTCCTCCAGCAACGCGTCCAGCGAGGTACGCAGTTGCGCGGTCGAGGTACGTGGCGCGGCCTGGCCAAGGCTGCTGGTCAGGGCACGCAACTCGGCGAGCATCTCGACCCAGTCCTGCAGCAAGCGCCAGTGACCGTTGAAACGGTATTGCTCAGCCAGACGCTGGCTGCTGCCCAGCAGGTGCCAGGCCAGCGCCGAGTAGGCCTCGTCGAGCGGAGTTTCAGCGTTCAGGGCGGGCGCGGGCAGACTCAGCGAGTAACTGCTGGCATCAAGCAAGCGATAACCGCGTTCCGCCTTGCTGATGTCACACGGCATCAACGGCAGCGTCGCTGCCAGCTCGGCGGCCAGTTCCAGCAGCGCGGCAGGTTCGCCTTCGCGCAGCTCAAGCTCCAGCTCGCAGATTTCTTCCTTCTGCTTGCCCGCAACCACCTGGCCCAGGTCCAACGCAGCTTCGATCACCACTTTGGCCTTGCCACGACCCCAGGCAATTTCGGCCTTTTCACGGATGAAATCGGTGGTGAACAACGGCTTGATGGTTTTCTTGTCCAGCCCGGCCAATTGCTCGGGCCAGCAATCGCCTTCGAGCTTTTTCAGGTCGAGCTTGGCTTTGCTCAGATCCCAGTTGTATTCATTGCGCTCGGACAGGCCGGCAACACTTTGCCCGCGCGTCTTCATGGTCTGGATGATCTGATCGCCATCGCGACGGATGCGCAGGGCGACTTTGGCCTGTGCCAGCTCGCCCTCGGGGGTATCGAAATACTGGTTCGACAGTTCAAGGCGCTCCCAGCCACTCTTGTTGCGTTTCTTGAGCAACGGGTGTTCGCGCAGTGCAGCGAGGGTCTCGCGGCTGACGCGGAGTTTGATTTCTGTTTCTTTTTGCATGGCCGGGGGAATCCAAACGCTGATACTGATAAACGGGAGCGCAGCCCATGACTGAACGGCTGCTAAGGCCGTCAGTGTACAGGACATGGCCCGAAACGGTTTATTCCTGGGTTGCTATGGCCCTATGATGGGCCGTGTTTCGTCTTGATTACAGGAAGCGTCCATGCCGTTGCCGTCCATGAAAGACCAGTTCGCCGCCTTGATCGCCGCACCCTCGGTGAGCTGCACGCAGCCTTCTCTGGACCAGACCAACCGGCCTGTCATTGACCTGCTCGCCGGATGGCTCGGGGATCTGGGTTTTGCCTGCGACATCCAGCAGGTTTCCCCCGGCAAGTTCAATCTGCTGGCGACCTACGGAACAGGCCCTGGCGGTCTGGTACTGGCGGGCCACAGCGACACCGTACCTTTCGACGAAGCGCTGTGGAAAACCGACCCGTTGAAGCTCACCGAAGTCGATGGCCGCTGGGTCGGGCTGGGCAGCTGCGACATGAAAGGCTTCTTTGCGCTGATCATCGAGGCGGTGCGTGGGCTTATCGATCAGCCGTTCAAACAGCCTCTGCTGATCCTCGCCACCTGCGATGAAGAAAGCTCGATGGCTGGCGCCCGCGCGCTGGCAGAGGCCGGACGTCCGCTGGGCCGCGCAGCAGTTATCGGAGAGCCGACCGGGCTCAAGCCGATTCGCCTGCACAAAGGCGTAATGATGGAACGCATCCACATCCTCGGGCGCAGCGGCCATTCTTCAGACCCGAGCCTTGGCCACAGCGCGCTGGAGGCCATGCACGACGCGATCAGCGAACTCAAGGGTCTGCGCACGCAATGGCAGGCGCAATACCGCAACCCGCAGTTCACGGTGCCGCAACCGACCTTGAACCTGGGCTGCATTCATGGTGGCGACAACCCGAACCGGATTTGTGGCCAGTGCTCGCTGGAATTCGACCTGCGCCCATTGCCGGGCATGGACCCGGAGGTGCTGCGGGCAGCCATTCGCCATAAGCTTGAGCCGCTGGCCGAGCTGCACCAGGTACGGATCGACTATGCGCCGCTGTTCCCCGAGTGTGCGCCCTTCGAACAGGCTGCTGACGCTGAACTTGTGCGCGTTGCTGAACGACTGACCGGTCATACGGCTGCAGCAGTAGCATTCGGCACCGAAGCGCCTTATCTTCAGCGCCTTGGCTGTGAAACGCTGGTGCTCGGCCCGGGCGATATCGCTTGTGCGCATCAGCCGGGGGAATACCTCGAAATGTCACGTCTGGACCCTACAGTGCGTCTGTTACGTCAATTGATCGAACATTATTGCCTGACTCCCCAGTGAGCCCGGTATTACCAACGTTGAATACAAGGAGATTGCGCGTGTTGCCAAGCCTGTCCCGACGATAACCACCACACCGTTGTGCGTGCTTTTTCTCTTCGTCCATTTTCTCTACAGGCTCTTGTTGTCATGCCCGAATACGTCAACTGGCTTCGCCACGCGTCTCCGTACATCAATGCTCACCGTGATTGCACCTTCGTCGTCATGCTGCCCGGCGACGGCGTTGCGCACCCTAACTTCGGCAATATCGTCCACGACCTGGTGCTGCTGCACAGCCTGGGTGTGCGACTGGTGCTGGTGCACGGCTCGCGCCCACAGATCGAAAGCCGTCTGGCCCAGCGCGGCATTACGCCGCGTTACCATCGCGACATGCGCATCACCGATACCGAAACCCTGGAGTGCGTGATCGATGCTGTGGGTCAACTACGCATTTCGATCGAGGCGCGCCTGTCGATGGACATGGCTGCTTCACCGATGCAGGGCTCGCGGCTGCGGGTGACCAGTGGCAACGTGGTAACTGCGCGGCCTATCGGCGTGCTGGAAGGTGTCGATTATCAGCACACCGGCGAAGTGCGTCGGGTTGACCGCAAGGGCATCAATCGCCTGCTGGATGAGCGTCATATCGTGCTGCTGTCGCCGCTGGGTTATTCACCGACCGGCGAGATTTTCAATCTGGCCTGTGAAGACGTCGCCACGCGCGCGGCCATTGATCTGGCTGCCGACAAACTGCTGCTGTTCGGTGCTGAAACCGGGTTGCTGGACGAGCAGGGCCGACTGGTGCGCGAGCTGCGTCCGCAACAGGTGCCTGCGCACTTGCAGCGTCTGGGCGCCAACTATCAGGCTGAATTGCTCGATGCAGCGGCCGAGGCCTGCCGCGGTGGCGTGGCGCGCAGCCATATCGTCAGCTATGCCGAGAATGGCGCACTGCTGACCGAGCTGTTTACCCGCGACGGTGGCGGTACGCTGGTTGCGCAGGAGCAGTTCGAGCTGGTGCGCGAAGCGGCCATTGAGGACGTCGGCGGCTTGATGGACCTGATCACGCCGCTGGAAGAGCAGGGCATTCTGGTACGTCGTTCCCGCGAAGTGCTGGAGCGCGAGATCACTCAGTTCAGCGTGGTCGAGCGGGAAGGACTGATCATTGCCTGCGCGGCGCTGTACCCGATTGCAGACTCGGAGTCAGGCGAACTGGCATGCCTGGCCGTCAATCCGGAATATCGCCACGGTGGGCGCGGGGACGAGTTGCTGGAGCGCATTGAAAACCGCGCCAGAGCGCTGGGTATCAAGACCCTGTTCGTCCTCACCACCCGTACCGCGCACTGGTTCCGTGAGCGTGGCTTCGAGCCCAGCAGCGTCGACCGCCTGCCAAGCGCCCGCGCGTCGCTGTACAACTACCAGCGTAATTCGAAGATCTTCGAAAAGGCGATTTAAGCCTGGGGGCGGACGCAGAGCACTCTTGGCTATATTTTGTGGGAGTGAGCAAGCTCACCCACGCCCTTCGGGCAGAAGCGCAGAGCATTGGGCACGATAGTTGAGATGATCGTTCCTCACGCTCCAGCGTGGGAATGCAGTTCTCGACGCTCTGCGTCGTCAAGAGGACGCGGAGCGTCCAGAAAGGCATGCGACGCAGAGCGCCGCACGATAGTCGCGCCTGCACCGGCACCTTCGAGAGCAAGCTCCCCACAGTAATTGCACGATCAGTTGCTGATCGACAGAATGCTCGCCTGATACGACCCCACGAACGTGTCGAACTCCACCACTTCCTCGGTCGCTTCCAGTTCGGCCTGTTCTTCGATCGAGGTTTTGGCCTGGGCTTCGAAATCTGCCTGTTCCTGAGCGCTCAGCGGGTGAGTGCGGAAGTATTCGGCGTGGGCCTGGCTCTGGCGCAAAGAGAAAGCAGTAAAGCCCTCGTTATGCGCTTTCATGCTGGCCAGCACCTGGGCCGAAGGTGTGAGCGACGCATCGTCGATCTTTGCCTGTTGCACGGCAATCGACTTGATGTGCTCGTCGATGCCCTGGGCCTGATCCAGCAGTCGGGCAATCGGTGTGATTTTTTCCAGCAGCTCGGTTGCCCAGGTCTTGAGATCAACAGGGCTGTTGTTGCGCAGCAGGTTCAGGCCCGGACGGCGACCTTCCTTGACCACTGCCAAGAAGTTCGAGCTTGCATTGGAACACTCATGGCTGGCCAGTTGCTGGCTTTCCTCAAGCGCGCAGTACAGCACGAACGCATCGATGAAGCGTGATTGCTCCAGGCTGATGCCGGTAGGCAGGAACGGGTTGATGTCCAGGCAGCGTACCTCGACGTACTGCACACCACGGGCCACCAGCGCCTGAATAGGGCGCTCGCCGCTATAGGTCACACGCTTGGGGCGAATGTTGGAGTAGTACTCGTTCTCGATCTGCAGCACGTTGGTGTTTAGCTGAATCCACTCGCCGTTCTGGTCATGAGTGCCGACATCGACGTAAGGCTTATAAGGCGTTGCCACGGCCTTGCGCAGGCTGTCGGTGTAGCTGACCAAGTCGTTGTAGCAAGGGGTCAGGTCGGCCTGGGCGTCGCTTTGATAGCCCAGATCGCTCATACGCAGGCTGGTGGCGTACGGCAGATACAGGGTATCGGCGTCGAAATGCTGTTCCAGTTGATGTTGGCGGCCGCGCAGAAAGCCCGCATCCAGCGCTGGCGAAGCACCGAACAGGTACATCAGCAGCCAGCTGTAGCGGCGGAAGTTACGGATCAGTGCGATGTAGGAATGCGATTGGTAGTCGCGCGCGTCGCCAGCGAAGTCTTCGGTCTGCTTGAGCAGCGCCCAGGCGTCTTCCGGCAACGAGAAATTGTAATGAATGCCAGCGATGCACTGCATGGTCTTGCCATAGCGCAGCGCCAGGCCCTTGCGGTACACGTATTTGAGCTTGCCAATGTTCGACGTGCCGTAATAGGCAATCGGTATATGCTCTTCATCGGGCAGCGGGCAGGGCATCGACGGGCTCCAGAGCAACTCGTCGCCCAGCTTGCTGTAGGCGAAGCGATGGATCTTGTCCAGGCTGTCGATGGTCTCGGCCGGATTCTTCAGCGCAGGCGTGATGAACTCCAGCAGCGATTCGGAATAGTCGGTCGTGACCTGACCGTTGGTCAGTGCAGCACCCAGAGCTTGCGGGTGAGGCGTCTGTGCCAGTTCTGCCGTTGCAGTAACGCGCAGGCACTCGCGCTCGATACCGTGCAGGCACTGCTCCAGCAGAGAGAGGTTGTTGCGCTCGCCGAGCAATGCAAGACGACGGTTTAAAAGTTCGCTCAAGGTGTAATCCTTCACGCATCGGTCGCCCCGATATGGGGGTGGACTTGACGGTCTACAAGGGTGAAGAAAGGAACTGGCGTAGTCGCCTGGTGGGTCTGTAGCGCCTGTTCACAATCACTGCTCTATGTCGTACCACCCAAATGGACTCGGCACCACGCTAATGGTGCCGAAATTAACCTAAATGATGTCGATACGGCTAGGTTCTGTTCACAGTGATTGCTTTCATCAGCCTTTAACGCAGTCTAGATGACTGCGAATGTGCCCTGGGCTTTGGCGACGAGTTTGTCGCCCTGAACGACTTCAGCCTCGACCACCAGCGTGCGACGACCCGCGTGCAGCACCTTGGCGATGCACAGGACTTCGCCTTCGGAGACGCCACGCACGTAGTTGATCTTGCACTCGATGGTCACGCTGCGCTGGTCGAAACCATGGGAGCTGGAACAGGCCAGCCCCATGGCGATATCGACCAGACTGAAGATTGCCCCGCCGTGCATCACGTTGCCGCGATTGCGCAGATGCGCCTCCAGCGGCAACGCAACCTCCGCCACGCCTTCGTCCAGACGCCGCAGTTCGCAGCCGAGCATCTTGAAGTAAGCGCTTTGGGTCAGATCTTCAGGAATATCCATCAGCGCTTCTTCAACTGCTTGGCATTGGCAAACAGCGAAGCCATTGCGTTGTTGATGGGCGCGGGTGCAGGGGTTTCCTTGCGCGGGGCGCTGTTCTGCTGGCGAGGCGAAGAACCTGGACGGGCACCGCGTGCGCCGTCGACCTTCTCGTCAGGCGTGTCACTCATGCGCATCGACAGGCCGACGCGTTTGCGCGGAATGTCGACTTCCATGACCTTCACTTTCACCACATCGCCGGCCTTGACCGCTTCACGCGGGTCCTTGATGAACTTCTCGGACAGTGCCGAGATGTGTACCAGACCGTCCTGATGCACGCCGATATCGACGAACGCACCGAAATTGGTGACGTTGGTGACCACGCCTTCGAGAATCATGCCCGGTTGCAGGTCCTTGAGTTCTTCGACACCGTCCTGAAACTCTGCCGTCTTGAACTCCGGACGCGGGTCGCGACCCGGTTTTTCGAGTTCCTGCAGAATGTCGGTCACGGTCGGCAGACCAAAGGTCTCGTCGGTAAATTTCTTCGGGTCCAGGCGTTTGAGAAAGCTCGCATCGCCAATCAACGAGCGAATATCGCGGTCGGTTTCTGCCGCAATACGCTGTACCAGCGGGTAGGCTTCCGGGTGAACGGCAGAAGAGTCCAGCGGGTTTTCACCGGTCATCACGCGCAGGAAGCCTGCGGCCTGCTCAAAGGTCTTTTCGCCCAGACGACTGACTTTCTTCAGCGCTGCACGCGTCTTGAACGCGCCGTTTTCATCGCGATGCGCAACGATGTTCTGCGCCAGTGTGGTGTTAAGGCCGGAAATCCGTGCCAGCAATGCTACCGAAGCGGTGTTCACGTCCACGCCCACAGCGTTCACGCAGTCTTCAACCACCGCGTCCAGACCGCGCGCCAGTTTGAGCTGCGAGACGTCATGCTGATACTGACCGACACCAATGGACTTCGGATCGATTTTCACCAGCTCGGCGAGCGGGTCCTGCAAGCGACGGGCGATGGAGACTGCGCCACGGATCGATACGTCGAGGTCCGGGAATTCCTTGGCGGCCAGTTCCGACGCGGAATAAACCGATGCGCCTGCTTCGGAAACCATGACCTTGGTCATTTTCAGACCTGGGTATTTTTTGATCAGGTCGGCGGCCAGCTTGTCGGTTTCGCGGCTGGCGGTGCCGTTGCCGATAGCGATCAGGTCGACCGAGTGCTTGGCGCACAGGGCAGCCAGCACGGCAATGGTCTGATCCCACTGGTTTTTCGGCACATGCGGGTAAACGGTCGCGTAGTCGAGCAGCTTGCCGGTGGCGTCCACCACAGCGACCTTGCAGCCGGTGCGCAGGCCCGGGTCCAGGCCCAGTGTGGCGCGTTGGCCAGCCGGGGCGGCGAGCAGCAGGTCGTGCAGGTTGTGGGCGAAAACGTTGATGGCTTCGGTTTCCGCGCCGTCGCGCAGCTCGCCCAGCAGGTCGGTTTCCAGGTGGCTGTACAACTTGACCTTCCAGGTCCAGCGCACCACCTCGGCCAGCCATTTGTCTGCAGGGCGGTTCTGGTTCTGGATGCCGAAGCGTTCACCGATCATCAGTTCGCAAGGGTGCATGGCACCCGGCAGTTCTTCACCGACTTTCAGTGCGGAGCTGAGAAAACCTTCGTTGCGGCCGCGGAAAATCGCCAGTGCACGGTGCGAAGGCATGCTCTTGAGCGGCTCGTCGTGTTCGAAATAATCGCGGAACTTGGCGCCTTCCTCTTCCTTGCCCGGCACCACGCGTGCGCTGATTACCGCTTCCTGTTTGAGGAAGCTGCGCAGCTTGTCGAGCAACGATGCGTCTTCGGCGAAGCGCTCCATCAGGATGTACTTGGCGCCTTCCAGCGCAGCCTTGACATCGGCCACGCCTTTCTCGGCGTCGACAAAACGGGCTGCTTCGGCGTCCGGGGTCAGGGTTGGGTCGTTGAACAGGCCGTCGGCCAGCTCGCCCAGACCGGCTTCAAGGGCGATCTGGCCCTTGGTGCGACGTTTCTGCTTATAAGGCAGGTACAAATCTTCAAGGCGGGTCTTGGTGTCGGCCAGCTTGATGTCGCGAGCCAGCTCCGGGGTCAGCTTGCCTTGCTCTTCAATGCTGGCAAGAATGCTGACACGCCGGTCATCCAGCTCACGCAGATAGCGCAGGCGTTCTTCCAGATGGCGCAATTGCGTGTCATCAAGACTGCCGGTCACTTCCTTGCGGTAGCGGGAAATGAAGGGCACGGTCGAGCCTTCATCCAGTAGTGCTACGGCCGCTGCGACCTGTTGTGGGCGTACGCCGAGTTCTTCGGCGATGCGGCTGTTGATGCTGTCCATAAAACCACCTGGAGTTGTGAGCAAAAAACTGGGCTATGTACGAATTGCCTTGCCTGAATATCGTCCGCCAGCATTTATTTTCAGCGCTGGCGAACCGCCACAAGGCCAGCATTGCCTGACTTTGAGGGCGGCGCATTATACCCGGCGAAGGCGGATTAGGGGATCGGCCGACAAATGTGGTCTTTTTTCGGCGAAAAAGCCTGCACAAGTGCCGCCTCCAGTAAAATCTGCTAACAATGCACAAGGTGCGCATCACCGCAGCTACGCCATAATGCGCCCCGAGATCAGAGGAGCATCCGATGAGCAGCACCGCACAAAATGCTGAAGGCGAAAAAATCCTTATTGTCGATGACGATCCGGGGCTGAGCAGTCTCCTGGAACGTTTTTTCACCAGCAAGGGCTACCGGGCCCGCGCCGTGGCAAACGTGGAGCAAATGGACCGACTATTGGCCCGCGAGGTGTTCAACCTTGTGGTGCTGGACTTGATGCTGCCCGGAGAAGACGGCCTTTCAGCCTGCCGTCGTCTGCGAGCCGCGAACAATCAGGTACCGATCATCATGCTGACCGCCAAGGGCGATGAGCTGAGCCGCATCAAGGGGCTCGAACTGGGTGCTGACGATTACCTGGCCAAGCCGTTCAACCCGGACGAGTTGATGGCGCGGGTCAAGGCTGTTCTGCGTCGTCAGGCTGCGCCTGTACCCGGCGCGCCCGGCAGTGAAGACGAGTCGGTCAGTTTCGGCGACTACGAGCTCTCCCTGGCAACCCGCGAACTCAAGCGTGGCGACGTGGTGCATATGCTGACCACGGGTGAGTTCGCGGTACTCAAGGCTCTGGTCATGCACGCTCGCGAGCCGCTGACCCGTGACAAGCTGATGAACCTGGCCCGCGGCCGGGAGTGGGATGCGCTGGAGCGATCCATCGACGTACAGATTTCCCGTCTGCGTCGCCTGATCGAGCCGGATCCTTCCAAGCCCCGCTATATCCAGACCGTCTGGGGCGTAGGCTATGTATTCGTTCCGGATGGTGCCGGTAATCGCTGATAAGCCGGTTGTCAGCACAGAAGTCCGTCATTCCCGCCAGTTACGTCGATAATCTCTTTCAAGGTTATCGGCGTACTGGTTTTTTGCGTTCGTCCATCGGGTCCGGCCCGCGTTCGGCAAACCTGCGAGCCTCGCTCGCCTTGCAAAGTGTATGGCTGCAGTTATGAAGACTCCGCTCTGGTTTCCGCAAAGCTTTTTCTCTCGCACGCTCTGGCTGGTGCTCATCGTCGTGCTGTTTTCCAAGGCCCTGACGCTGGTTTATCTGTTGATGAACGAAGACGTGCTGGTCGACAGGCAATACAGCCACGGCGTTGCGCTGACGCTGCGAGCGTATTGGGCAGCCGATGAAAATGATCGTGAGGCGATTGCCGAAGCGGCCGGTCTGATTCGAGTCGTGGGCGGTGGCGTGCCGGAAGGTGAGCAGCACTGGCCGTACAGTGAGATCTACCAGCGGCAGATGCAGGCCGAGCTGGGTGCCGATACGGAAGTGCGTTTGCGTGTGCACGCACCGCCCGCGCTCTGGGTAAGGGCGCCGAGCCTTGGGGATGGCTGGCTGAAAGTGCCGCTTTACCCGCACCCGTTGCGCGGCCAGAAGATCTGGAGTGTGCTGGGCTGGTTCCTGGCCATCGGGTTGCTCTCCACGGCGTCGGCGTGGATTTTTGTGCGTCAACTGAATCAGCCGCTCAAGCGTCTGGTCTTTGCGGCTCGACAGCTGGGGCAGGGGCGCAGCGTGCGCTTGCCGGTCAGTGACACACCCAGCGAGATGACCGAAGTCTATCGGGCCTTCAATCAGATGGCCGAAGACGTCGAACAGGCCGGGCAGGAACGCGAACTGATGCTGGCTGGCGTCTCCCATGACTTGCGTACACCACTGACGCGTCTGCGCCTGTCTCTGGAACTGATGAACGACAATGAGTTCTCCGAAGGCATGGTGCGGGACATCGAGGACATGGATGCCATTCTTGATCAATTCCTGGCGTTCATTCGCGATGGGCGTGATGAAGAGATTGAAGAGGTCGATCTGGGGCATCTGGTGCGCGACGTGGTTGCACCCTTCAATAACGATGAAGACAGCATCCGTCTGTGTCTGGAACCTATTCCGCCGTTCCCGCTAAGGCGCGTATCGATGAAGCGTCTGTTGACCAATCTGATTGGCAACGCAAGGCATCATGCCGGTAACGGTATCGAAGTGGCCGCTTATGTATCCGGTGACAGAAACGCGCCGTACGTGGTGTTGAGCGTACTGGACAGGGGCGCAGGCATCGATCCGTCCGAGCTTGATACCATCTTCAATCCGTTCATTCGCGGTGACCGCGCACGCAGCGGCAAAGGGACCGGCCTGGGGCTGGCGATCGTCAAGCGTATCGCTGCCATGCACGGCGGCAACGTCGAGTTGAGAAATCGTTCGGGGGGTGGCCTGGAGGCGCGGGTGCGTCTGCCTTTAGGGCTGATGCTGCCGAGGGATGCTATCTAGAAAGAATCGTAAAGGGCATAAAGCGCCGTGCGGGTCATGGAAAATGTTCGACAGGTCGACGCATTCTTGAGGACTTGCACGGCAGCTTGCCTGACCCGGCCCTTGGCGGAGGTACTCCCTGTACCCCTAGGTCACGCCGATCCATTCGATCAACGCATCCCGGCCCCTTGGTCATGCGCGCACCTTCCTCAGGCCGCACAAACAAGAGAGGTATCGGCTTCTGGAGCCGATACCTTCTTCTGAATCAATACCAGTTCGGGTCTTTGCGCAGCTCTTCATTCAAGAGCTTTTGCATGCCCTCGTCAGGCTTACCCAGGTAGCGGTAAGTTGCGTGACGAGTTGGTGATTTATCCGCAGGCAAGCCCGCAGGTACTTCAACCAACATGGCGTAAGCATCTTCCTTGTCGAGGCTGAAAGCCACGATCAGGCGTTTGCTTTTGCACGTATCGGCAGTTTCGCAAAGCGGCCCGACAAGATACTTGTCACCGTCTTCGGTGGCCGCTGTCATCTGCTGCTCGGAAGCTCCGGACAGGTTAATCACCCAATCCGGCAACCGCTCTTCCTTCTTGACGACCTTCGCCCAGGTTGTGCGGTACTCGGGAGCGGAGCTTAAAAGCTCGTTGACCCGAGACTGTCCATCATTGGCTGCCATGACCATGGCGCTGCCGCCCATCAACAGGGCGGCGGCCAGTGTGCGAAATGACGTGTGCATTATCAGCCTCGACCGCGACGACCGAAGAAGAACGACACAACGAACATCACCAGGAAGACGACGAACAGGATCTTGGCGATACCGGTAGCCGTGCCCGCGATACCACCGAAGCCCAGTACTGCAGCGACAATGGCGATGATCAGAAACGTGATTGCCCAACTCAACATGGTGATACTCCTTTTTGGTGCCGTTTTAATGTGAATGCTGCGATTTTTCAGGTCGGGTCAGAAAACCCATTTTTGCTGCGGTGCGACTTCATCTACAGACACCAAGCCATCGACAGGGCGAAGGCTCGAAGACGCATCCTTGACCGCTGGGGCGCTTACGCCGCGGTAAGAAATGCTGCTGGTCTGGATGAATTGCTGTCTGGCTTGAGTTGCTTCGTTGGCTTGATTCCAACGCTGGAACTGCTGAATGGCGATCAGAGTGACAAGCAGTGCAAGGAGTAGAAAAAGACCTTGCTGAATGTGCAGGGGGGAGATACGCAATTGTGCAATACGCTGGCTGTTCATCTGCAAACTCCCCTGGCCTGAGTGGGCATTCAATCTGATGGGTCGTTGTATATCGACCTTGTTGAATGGGTTATTGCAGACTGCATGCCAGTTTGTTGGTGTAATTTAAATCCTTTAAAATCAATGGCCTGCGGAGTTTTGCAGAGACGTCCTACCAGCAAGCTGCACGATTACACCTTTGTAATCGTGCGTTCTGCACGAAGCGTTCAGCGTTGTGCGCCTGGGTGATCAGCCTGCGCTACGCGCCATGACCTTCAGAGCGTCGCCATTCACCCCCTTGACGCCACGAATGTTGCGCGCGATTTCCACAGCCAGTTCCTTCTCTGCAAAGTTGGCAACCACGCCGTTCAGGCTTACCACACCGGCTTTGGTATCCACTTTGATGTTGAGTCCGTCCAGCGTCCGGCTGTAAATCAGGCTCGCCTTCACCTTGCTGGTGATCCAGGCGTCGCTCATTTCCTCGGTTGGGGTCAATGTCTGGGGCTGGGTCTTGGCAGCGATCGAGTCGGCTGCGCTCAGGCTGATCAGGTTGTTGACGCTGATCACCCCGTCAGTATTGCTTGCCAGGCTGCCCGCCAGCTCTTTGGCCTCGGGGCTTTGCGCGCGACCTTTGAGGGTGACCACGCCATCTTTGCTATCAACATCGATGGTCAGCGCTTCAGTCACGCTGCTCCACAACAATTTGGATTTCACCGTCGCGACCAGCGTGGCATCTTCGAAACGCTGGGCCATGTTGGTTCGCGTACCAGGCTCGCTGGCAACGGCAGGGTCTACCTCCAGCTGGTTGTCGACCTTTTCGATGCCTTTGGTATCCAGCGCAATGCGTTCGGCCAGCTCACGATCAACCTCGTTTTCAACCTTGCCCTTCAGAGTCGCAGTGCCCTGGTCGACGTTTACATCGATCTTGAACGGGCTCAGATGTTTGTTCAGCGCGAAAGCTGTCCAGATCGAACCTTCCTGACGCGCCTCGGCGAGTTGGGTGGGCAAATCAGGTTGGGCGAGTACCGGGCCGCTGCCAAGCAGCGCAGCGGCGGCGGTGATCAGAGCAATCTTTTTCAGTGAAAACATATGAGCGTTCCTTTTGAGATGGGATTTCGTCTCCGAGTGGACGGCTTTAACGACATAAACGCGGATTAATCAGGCTGTTCGCCATTGGGCGTTCAGAAAGCTACCATGCATGCCGAAGAATCAATCAGAATTGACCATGCAACTTGCCCGATGATTCCGAGACTAACTGAGACAATTCATTAAGGAGCGTAGGAAAAATGGAAGCAGCCACTGAGAATCAGGGCCGTATTCTGCTTGTGGACGATGAGTCCGCCATCCTCCGCACTTTCCGGTACTGTCTGGAAGACGAAGGCTACAGTGTCGCCACTGCCAACAGCGCAGCCCAGGCTGACACGCTCATGCAGCGCCAGGTTTTCGACCTGTGCTTTCTCGATTTGCGTCTGGGTGAAGATAACGGCCTGGATGTACTGGCGCAGATGCGTATTCAGGCGCCGTGGATGCGTGTGGTCATCGTGACTGCACACTCTGCGGTCGATACGGCTGTTGATGCCATTCAGGCGGGCGCAGCCGACTATCTGGTAAAGCCGTGCAGCCCCGATCAGCTGCGTCTTGCTACCGCCAAACAGCTTGAAGTGCGCCAACTGTCTGCTCGCCTTGAGGCACTGGAAGGCGAGGTCCGCAAGCCCAAAGACGGACTGGATTCCCACAGTCCTTCAATGATGGCCATTCTGGAAACTGCCCGTCAGGTTGCCGTGACCGATGCCAACATCCTTATTCTGGGTGAGTCGGGGACCGGTAAAGGCGAGCTGGCTCGGGCTATTCACGGCTGGAGCAAGCGGGCAAAGAAGTCCTGCGTCACGATCAACTGCCCATCGCTCACCGCAGAACTGATGGAAAGCGAACTGTTCGGCCACAGTCGCGGGGCCTTCACCGGCGCCAGTGAGAGCACTCTGGGCCGTGTGAATCAGGCGGACGGCGGCACACTGTTCCTCGACGAGATCGGCGATTTCCCGCTGACGCTGCAACCCAAGTTGCTGCGCTTCATTCAGGACAAGGAATACGAGCGTGTGGGTGACCCGGTTACCCGACGTGCCGATGTGCGTATCCTGGCCGCCACCAACCTGAATCTCGAAGACATGGTGCGCAGCGGACGCTTCCGTGAGGATTTGCTGTACCGCCTGAACGTGATCACTCTGCACCTGCCGGCCCTGCGTGAGCGCAGCGAAGACATCCTGACCCTGGCGGACCGGTTTCTGGCGCGCTTCGTCAAGGAATACGCTCGCCCGGCCCGAGGGTTCAGTGAAGAGGCCCGCGCAGCGCTGCTCAACTACCGCTGGCCGGGCAACATTCGTGAGCTGCGCAACGTCATTGAGCGTGCCAGCATCATTTGTCCGCAGGAGCGTGTGGAGATCAGCCACTTGGGTATGGCCGAGCAACCGGCGAACAATGCGCCGCGTGTCGGCGCCGCCTTGAGCCTGGACGAGCTTGAAAAAGCGCACATCGGAGCCGTGCTGGCGACCAGTGAAACCCTTGATCAGGCCGCCAAGACGCTGGGTATCGATGCGTCGACGCTTTACCGCAAACGTAAACAGTACAACCTGTGAAAGGCCTCAAATGAAGCTGGCCATGAAACTGCGCACCCGCCTCTTTCTGAGTATCTCGGCACTGATCACCGTTGCTTTGCTCGGACTGCTGCTGGGGCTCGTCAGCGTCATGCAAATGGCCCGGACTCAGGAATCACTGATCCAGCATAACTTCGCCATTCTGGATCTGGGTTTGAAGCTGCGCCAGAACCTGGGTGATCAGTTGGTGTTGATGACGGGTGCCAACCGCGATCAGGCTGAGCTGGAAAGAATCCAGAATCAGTTTGAAGAGCTGCTGGAAGAAGGCTCGGTACAGGATACCCAGCAAAACGTACGCAATGGTTTCGAAAAGACCAAGGGCGATTACCGGCAATTCATCGATACCTGGAAACAATACGGCAACGATGCGCGAGGGATACGCGGCGTCCCGCAACTGAGTGAAAGCTTCGACAACCTGCGTAACGGCTTGCTGACGGTGCACCGCAAGGCGCTGGAGAACATCAGCAGCGCCGAGATCAACTCCCGTGATCGTGCACTGTGGATAGCGGGGTTGCTGGGGCTGGTCGGGCTGGCGGTGCTGTGTATCGGTTTTGTGACCGCGCACGGTATCGCTCGGCGTTTCGGTGCGCCTATCGAGGCGCTGGCCAAGGCCGCCGATCGCATCGGGGAAGGAGATTACGAAGTCACGCTGCCCATCTCCTCGGCCGCCGAGATGAACCTGCTGACCCGGCGATTCGGCATCATGGCCGAAGCCCTGCGTCAGCATCAGGCGACCAATATTGATGAGTTACTGGCTGGCCAGCAGCGTCTGCAAGCGGTTCTCGACAGTATCGACGATGGTCTGCTGATGATTGACCGCCAAGGGCATCTGGAGCACTTGAACCCGGTGGCCCAGCGTCAGCTCGGCTGGGACGAGAGTCGCCTCGGGCAGAGCCTCGGAGATGCGTTGGGCCGCCCCGAGCTTGATGAGCAATTGCATCTGGTACTGCGTGGCGGGACGCTGGAGCGGGCGCCGGAAGACCTGGCCATCGAAATCGACGGTGAATCGCGCCTGCTGACCTACAGCATGACGCCGGTCAGTCATACCAAAGGCCATATTCTCGGTGCGGTGATGGTGCTGCATGACGTCACCGAACAGCGTGCTTTCGAGAGGGTACGCAGTGAGTTCGTCCTGCGCGCTTCGCATGAGCTGCGCACGCCTGTCACGGGTATGCACATGGCATTCGGTCTTCTCCAGGAGCGCCTGCATTTCGCCCCCGAAACCCGTGAGGCCGATCTGCTCAATACGGTCACCGAAGAAATGCAGCGCTTGATGCAACTTATCAATGACCTGCTGAATTTCTCGCGTTACCAGAACGGTCTGCAGAAACTCAAACTGGCACCGTGCTCCATCGAAACCTTGCTCGAAGAAGCCAGGGCGCGATTCGAGGACAAGGCCCTTGAGCAGGACATCGTACTGATGCTGGATATGCAGGAGCCCATGCCGCGCCTGCATGCCGATCAGTCCCAGCTGGAGCGGGTGCTGGACAACCTGCTGGACAATGCGCTGCGGCACACGCCGCAGAACGGTCTGATTCGTCTGCAGGCCAGGCGTCATGGCGAGCGGGCGATCATCAGCGTTGAAGACAACGGTGAGGGCATTGCCTACGGGCAGCAGGGACGAATCTTCGAACCCTTTGTGCAGGTCGGTCGCAAAAAAGGCGGGGCGGGACTCGGGCTGGCGCTGTGCAAGGAGATCGTCCAGCTGCACGGCGGTCGCATGGGGGTTTATTCACGGCCGGGGCAGGGCACGCAGTTCTATATGGCTCTGCCGCTGTAACGGCATGGCCTTGAAGGCGCTGCATGTCTGCCCTTCATAAGCGCATCAAATATCAGGTTGTGCCCTGATCAATTGACGCGGTTAAGCACCTGCAGGATGGCTGCGCTCTGTGCATCAGGTTCGCCGTCGAAGCGTGCCGGGCGATAGTGCATCTGGAATGCCGCCAGCACCTGACGCGTGGCGGTGTCGAGCTCCCCGGTCTGCGGGGTGCTGTAACCCAGACGTGCCAGTTGTTGCTGGAACCAGCTGATGCTCGGAAGGTTGGTTGCCAGCAATGCCTGACGCTGGGCAACCAGGCGTTCGTCAGGCCAGATGCCGAGTCCTTCGGCAGCAAGGCGCTTCCAGGGGAACAGCGGGCCAGGGTCCTGTTTGCGCGTCGGCGCTATGTCGCTGTGGCCGATGATGTGTTTTGGATCGATTTTGTTGCGTTTGACAATGTCTTTGAGCAGCACCGTGATCGACTGGATCTGGGCTTCAGTGTAGGGGTACCACAACCGGCCTGTCGGTGTGTCCTTGAAGCCGGGGTTGACGATTTCGATGCCGATCGAGCTGGAATTAAGCCAGGTACGGCCTTCCCATTCGCTTTCGCCAGCATGCCAGGCGCGGGCACTTTCATCGACCAGCTTGTAGATCGTGGCCTTGCTGTCATCGCCAATCAGATAGTGGCTGCTGACCTCGCCATGGGTCAGAAGCTGGAGGGATTTCTCCATCGAGGTGGAGGTGTAATGCATGATCACGTACTGAACCCGGCCATCGAAATTCACCGATGGATGGCTGGTGTCCAGCCTGGGGCCACTGGCGCAGGCAGTGAGGATGAGCAGCACAAAGGCAGAGAAATACAGTTTCATGGGATCGGCAGCGTCAGCGGGAAATGCAATATCATAACAACATGCGTACAAATAGCTTCGGCATTGACGTGCTCGTTCAGGTCAAAATGTTTCAGTCAGCCTTGTTCGACCCTGTTTCGGCCATTTTCCTTGGCCTTGTACAGCGCCTGATCGGCGCGCTTGATCGCAGTGTCACTGCGTTCAGCCGTTCGAAAAGCCGTCACTCCAATAGATACGGTGATCGTCACGCGCTCGCCCTTGAAGTGAAACGGGCATGACTCCACCGCAGCTCGAAGTTCGTCGAGCAACGTCAGCCCGGTGCCGGGAGGTGTCGCAGGCAGCAGCATGACAAATTCCTCACCGCCAAACCGGGCAAGAAAATCGTCGCTGCGCAGGCGTTTCCTGAAAACGTTGGCGACGATCTTCAGCACTTTATCGCCCGCCAGGTGGCCATAGCCGTCATTGATGCGCTTGAAGTGGTCCAGGTCCAGAATGCACACCAGCAGGCTGTTTTTCTCGTGTTGCCACCTGGTCATCTCCTGTTCGAGGCGTTCGCCCCAGGCTGCGCGATTGGGCAGGCCGGTGAGCGGGTCGATCAAGGCCTTTTGGCGCTGTTCTTCCAGGTGAGTCCTGAAACCCAGCGCTTCCTGCTCCATGCTCGCAACGCGGGCCGAGAGACCCTGCAGCCGCGAGGCAACTTCCCGCTCGCGCGCGTCACGCTTGAGCTGATAGTGGTCCATGGTGCTGAGCAAGCCTTCAAAGCGGTTGTCGAGTACCTGCTTGAGACTGGTCAGGTCGGAGGCGTCCTGAACACTGATTTGCAGGCCGCCCACCTGTTCGCGTAACTGTTCGTTCAGGTCGCGGGCTGTGGACTGATCCTCGGCATGATCTTCACTGGCAGCCTGCAAGTGGCTCTGAAACGATTCGAGCCGCTCATTGAGCTGCTTGAGGTAGGTGCTGAATTCCTGTTGGCCGCCGTTGTTGATTGCCAGCATCAGAACTGCCAGATCGTCGAGGATAGGCAGCAATTCGTACCAGTTGAGCCCATGTTTCAAACGTAACTGCATGTCCTCGACCTGCGGGCGGAAGTGCTCCGACAAGGTCAGGTCATCGAGCAGGCCCAGCAGCGTTTCCTCGATGTGTGCGGCCACCGAGCTGTAGCTGGGTTCTGGCGACGAGGGCAACGAATAACCCTCTTCGCCGTCTACCGTCTCGGCTTCTGATTCGGCATCTTCTTGCGGTTCTTCCAGTGCCTGGATGATTGGCGCAGGCCGTTGCTGGTAGGGCACTGAAGGAACGGGGCCCAGCAGGTCGGTGTAATCGATCGGCTCGACAGGGACAACCGCAGGTTCGGTGACTGTTTCGGCCAGGGCTGGAGCAAGGGCTGCTGCGGCTGGCGATGGCACAGGTGTTTCAGTTGCCGTAACGACAATGGTTTCGGCTTCGGAAACCGGCGGCGGCAGTGTGTATGCGTCCTTTGTCTTCTGGTTGGCGATGTCGGGGACAATGGCAGCTTCGACTTCAGATGCGGCAACGTCTATCGGGGCGTGAGCGTTCTCGGCCTCAGGCTCCACGTGCGTCTCATGCGTTTCCTGAGCAGAAGAGGCGTTTTCGGGGTGGGCAGCCTCGGGAGGGTGCTCATTGCCATGTTCGTCCCGCGAACCGAACAAACGCTGCAGAAGCCCTTGGCGTGGACCCTCTTCGTGCTTTTCGAGCAGGGTCAGGGCCTGGCCCTGCAAACCACTCAATTCGCTGAGCAGCAAGGGCAGTTCGCGCGCCTGCGATGCACGTTCTTCAAGGTCCTTGGCAAAGCGCTTGAGTGGCTTGCGTACCTCTCGTGGCAGCGGCAGCGCCTGCAGTTGTGAAACCAGTGCGGTCAGTGCCGAGCCAATTTGCCCGACCCGCACTTCACGGCGATGTTCGGAGTCCAGCACGGCCTTTTCGAGGCGCGGAATCAAGGCTGCCAGACCGGCGTCCATATCGTCCTTGCGGACAATTTCGCGCATTTCCTTCATGCATTCATCGACGGCGCGGTCAGAGCCCTCCGCCGCCAGACTGCTGCGTACCAGACCGCGTCGCAACAAATCGAGCCGCGCATCCCAGCGCTTTTCGAGCTTATCCTGTTGCTCGATTCCCTTGAGGTACTTCTCTTTCCAACGCTCTGCGTCGTCGCTCATGCAAGGCTTCCACCAGAGGGCACAGGCAGTGAGTCCCCACGCAGTGAATCTGGCAGGCGAATCTCGACAGCAACCGGCAGGTGATCGGAAATGGGCTGCGCCAGTACCTGTACGCGTTCAAGCGTGAGGGTCGGGCTGAGCAGAATGTGGTCAAGGCAGCGTTGTGGCCGCCAGCTCGGAAAGGTCGCTTCGATTTGGGGTGCCAACAGGCCCAGATCGCGTAGCGGCGAGTGTTCCAGCAGGTCATTGGCGTGGGTATTCATGTCGCCCATCAGCACTTGATGGCGATAACCGCCGATCAGGTCGCGAATGTAAGCCAGTTGCCGGGTTCTGGTACGAGTGCCCAGAGCCAGGTGCATCATGACCACCACCAGCGCATCCTCGCCTTCGCCGAAGCGGACAAGAATTGCCCCGCGCCCGGCCGGACCCGGCAGCGGATGATCCTCGATCTTGGTCGGGCGCAAGCGACTCAGCACACCATTGCTGTGTTGGGCGAGGCGACCGAGATTGCGATTGAGCTGTTGATACCAGTACGGAAAGCCACCCAGTTGAGCAAGGTGCTCGACCTGATTGACGAAGCCGGAGCGCATGCTGCCGCCATCGACCTCCTGCAATGCGACCAGATCGAAATCGTGGATCAGATCGCCAATTTTCTGCAGGTTGCCCGCCCTGCCGCCATGTGGCAGCAGATGCTGCCAGCTGCGCGTCAGGTAGTGGTGGTAGCGTTGGGTACTGATACCCACCTGGATATTGAAACTGAGCAAACGCAGCCTGCCGTCTTCCGGCAGACCGTTTTGCGTCAGATGATGTTCGTTGACCTGCGGGTCATGCAGGCCAACGATACGGGTGCTGCCCTTGCCCCAGCGGCGCATGGCGGGCGCTTACTTGGCGGCTGTAGC
This sequence comes from Pseudomonas syringae group sp. J254-4, assembly GCF_032586855.1. Lineage (NCBI taxonomy): Bacteria > Pseudomonadati > Pseudomonadota > Gammaproteobacteria > Pseudomonadales > Pseudomonadaceae > Pseudomonas > Pseudomonas syringae group sp. J254-4. Next base: position 86,145 of record NZ_JAWHOO010000002.1, read on the forward strand.
AGCCGCTCGCTCTTTGGCAATCAATTGGTCGGCAACTTCCAGGGTCTTTTCCGGACCGCCGGCAGAACCCAGGTCGAAGCGATACTTGCCGTTGACGATCACGGTCGGAACGCCAGTCACCTCATACTTCTTGGCCAGTTCCTTGTACTGCGCGATCTTGCCTTTCACGGCGAAGGAGTCGAATGTTTTGAGGAAATCGTCCTTGTTGATGCCTTGAGTGGCTACGAAATCAGCCATGTCATTCTTGTCGGTCAGGCGCTTGCCATCCTTCTGAATAGCTTTGAATACGGCGGCGTGAACCTTGTGCTCGACACCCATGGTGTCGAGGGTGATGAACAACTGGCCGTGGGCGTCCCAAGGGCCGCCGAACATGGCCGGAATGCGTACGAACTTGACGTCGGACGGCAGTTTTTCAACCCACGGATTGATCGTTGGCTCGAACGCGTAGCAATGCGGGCAGCCATACCAGAACAGCTCGACGACTTCGATTTTGCCCGGCTCTGCTACAGGCACAGCGCTTTTCAGCTCGACATATTGTTTGCCGGCCTCGATGGGCTCGGCAGCCTGGGCGGACATACCGAACAGACTGGCGGCAACCAGAGCGGCGCTGATGATCAGATTACGCATGCTTTACTCCTGAACAGATTGAATCGCCTTCAAGCGACGGTGGTTTCGACCGAACGCGAAAGCCTGAGTTCGTTAGTGTAACGCTGAGGTTGTAAAAATGGGCGACCACGGACGGCCTTTTTGCATAAGGAGTGAAGCAGGTCATGTCTGAATGTTCCAGCCGCCAGCCAGAGCGGCCCGATACAGTGCCAGTGTGGGCCGGGGGGCAGGTGTGTCATTATATGCGTACGCATCCAAACGAAACCGACACCTCTTGCCGCTCCCTTTGCAGGCAGGGCCTTCACCGGAAATCACATGCAACTCAAAAACCCCATCCTCGGTCTGTGCCAACAGGCCACGTTCATGCTCAGCGCCGCCAAGGTCGACCAATGTCCCGACGACGAAGGGTTTGAAGTCGCTTTTGCCGGTCGCTCCAATGCGGGCAAATCGAGCGCGCTGAACACCCTGACCCATGCCAGCCTGGCGCGCACCTCCAAGACACCGGGGCGCACTCAGTTGCTGAACTTCTTCGGGCTGGATGAAGATCGACGTCTGGTCGACTTGCCCGGCTACGGCTACGCCAAAGTGCCTATCCCGCTCAAACTGCACTGGCAGCGCCACCTGGAAGCCTATCTGGGAAGTCGCGAAAGCCTGAAAGGTCTGATCCTGATGATGGATATCCGTCATCCAATGACCGACTTCGACCTGTTGATGCTGGACTGGGCCATCGCCAGCAACATGCCGATGCACATTCTGCTGACCAAGGCCGACAAGCTGACCTATGGCGCTGCGAAGAACACGCTGCTCAAGGTTCAGGCCGAAATTCGCAAAGGCTGGGGCGATGCAGTGAGCATCCAGCTGTTCTCGGCTCCCAAGCGCATGGGGCTGGAAGAGGCTTACACCGTGCTGGCCGACTGGATGGAGCTGGAAGACAAGGCACCTGCGGAGTAAATCGCAGGCAAAAAAGACCCCGGACTTCGCATGGGGAGGGGGAAGTTCCGGGGCTTAAGGTCCAGATCTTAGGGTGGGATCTGGATAACTGCCAACACTTAACACAACTAGGAGCACGATCGATTTTTCAATCAATCGGGACGTCTGACTCCTGTCCAAACGGTTAAGTTCCAGCAATGAAGAAAAGTTCACATTTCCTACAGGGTTTGACGAACCTGCTGACAGGTTCGCCTTTTCAGACTCAGTGCGCCTCGTCCCAGTTGTTGCCGACCCCGACTTCCACCAGCAGCGGCACTGCCAAGTCTGCTGCGCCACTCATGTGTGGACGGATCTGTTCACTGATCTGATCGACCAGGTCTTCGCGCACCTCCAGCACCAGTTCGTCATGCACCTGCAGAATGACCCGCGCATCCAGACCGGACTCTTCCAGCCAGCCATTCACGGCCACCATGGCTTTCTTGATGATATCCGCTGCGGTGCCCTGCATCGGCGCGTTGATCGCCATGCGCTCGGCACCTTTGCGCAGCGACTGGTTCTTGGCGTTGATGTCCGGCAGGTACAGGCGACGGCCGAAAATGGTCTCGACAAAACCCTGCTCGGCGGCCTGCGCACGTGTGCGCTCCATGTAATCCAGCACGCCGGGATAGCGGGCGAAATAGCGGTCGACGTAAGCCTGTGACTGTTTGCGGTCCACGCCAATCTGCTTGGCCAGGCCAAACGCGCTCATGCCGTAGATCAGGCCGAAGTTGATCGCTTTGGCGCTGCGGCGCATGTCAGTGGTGACGTTTTCCAGCTCGACGCCGAAGACTTCCGCTGCCGTGGCGCGGTGAACGTCCAGGTCGTTGCGGAAGGCATGCAGCAAGCCTTCGTCCTGTGCCAGATGCGCCATGATGCGCAGTTCGATCTGCGAATAGTCGGCCGCCAGGAGCTTGTAGCCCTTGGGGGCCACGAATGCCTGACGGATGCGCCGGCCTTCAGCGGTACGGATCGGGATGTTCTGCAGGTTCGGATCGCTGGATGACAGGCGCCCGGTCACCGCCACTGCCTGATGATAGGAGGTGTGAATACGCCCGGTGCGCGGGTTGATCTGCTCCGGCAGGCGGTCGGTGTAAGTGCTCTTGAGCTTGCTCATCGAGCGGTATTGCATCAGTACCTTGGGCAGCGGGAAGTCCTGCTCGGCGAGTTCGGCCAGCACGGCCTCGGCAGTCGATGCCTGGCCGGTGGCGGTCTTGCTGAGGATCGGCATGCCGAGTTTTTCGTAGAGAATCACACCAAGCTGCTTGGGCGAGCCCAGGTTGAACTCTTCACCGGCAATGGCGAAGGCTTCGCGCTCCAGCGCGGTCATCTTGTCGCCCAGTTCCACGCTCTGGATGCCCAGCAGGTTGGCATCAACCAGTGCGCCCTGGCGTTCGATACCTGCCAGGACGGGCACCAGCGGCATCTCGATGTCGTTCAAGACCGGCTGCAGGGTTGGAATTGCGGCCAGACGCGCTTCGAAGACTTCATGCAGGCGCAGGGTCAGGTCGGCTTCTTCTGCAGCGTAATTGCCAGCCTGTTCGATGGCGATCTGGTCGAAGGTCAACTGCTTGGCGCCTTTGCCGGCGATCTCCTGGAAGTTGATCGGCGTGTGCGTCAGGTACTTGGCCACCAGGCTGTCGCGGTCGTGGCGAGTGGCGGTGGAGTCCAGAACGTAGGACTCCAGAATAGTGTCGAACCTGACGCCCTGCAGGTCGATGCCTTGGGTCTGATCGCCGTCGAGCGCGCAGTTGGCAAGCAGGTTGATAGCGAACTTGGCGTGTTGACCGACCTTGGTTTTATCCGGGTCTTCAAGCAGCGGCTTGAGCGCCTTGAGTACTGTGTCGCGGTCCAGTTGCTGCGGCACCCCCATGTAGGAGTGGGTCAGCGGAATGTAGGCGGCTTCATGGGTTTGAATGGCAAAAGACAAACCTACCAGTTGCGCGCGCTGGGCGTCGGTGCCGTTGCTCTGGGTCACAAAGGCGAACAGCGGCGCGGCGTTGAGCTTCTTCAGCCACGCGTCGAACTGGCTCTGTTCAAGAATGACTTCATAGGCGGCTTGCTTTGCCTCGACGGTTGGCTCTTCGACGGCCAGCTCCTGCCCGGCGCGTTTGGCATCACGTTGCAGGTCTTCGATCCAGCTTTTGAATTCCAGCTCGGCGTACAGCTCCATCAATTTGTCGCGGTCCGGCTCGCCGCAATGCAGCTGGTCCAGTTCGATGTCCAGTGGCACGTCGATCTTGATAGTTGCCAGTTCATAGGACAGGAAGGCCATCGCACGATGCTCTTCAAGCTTGGCCGCCAGGGTCTTGGCCCCACGAATAGGCAGGGTCGCGACCGTTTCGAGGCGTTCGTAAAGCTCCTTGATTCCGCCGCCCACGCCAACCAGCAAGCCGACGGCAGTCTTTTCGCCGACGCCGGGGACGCCAGGTATGTTGTCGACCTTATCGCCCATCAGTGCGAGGTAGTCGATGATGTGCTCCGGACCGACGCCGAACTTCTCTTTCACGCCAGCCACGTCCAGCACGCTGCCGGTCATGGTGTTGACCAGGGTGATGTGTCCGTCGACCAGCTGCGCCATGTCCTTGTCACCGGTGGAGATGATCACCGGACGGTCTGCCGCCGCGCTGCTGCGCGCCAGTGTGCCGATCACGTCGTCTGCTTCAACGCCTTCCACGCACAGCAGCGGATAGCCCATGCCCTTGACGCAGGCATGCAGCAGATCGACCTGCACGCGCAGGTCATCCGGCATGCTGGGCCGATTGGCTTTGTAATCGGTATACAGCGCGTCGCGGAAAGTCCCGCCCTTGGCATCGAAGACCACCGCAAACGGGCTGTCCGGGTACTGGCGACGCAGGCTTTTGAGCATGTTGAGCACGCCCTTGACGGCACCCGTCGGCAATCCTTTGGACGTGGTCAGTGGTGGCAGTGCGTGGAAGGCGCGATAGAGGTAAGAGGAACCGTCTATCAGGACGAGCGGCGCTTGGGTCATGAGCAGAATCAACCTTTTCGGCGGGGTCGGCGCTAGAATGCGCGGACCATTGACGACAAAGGGACAAGGTTATCATGAGCAAGGTAAATCGACTGATATTGACCGGCCTGTTGGCACTTTGTCCTTTGCTCGCAGTTTCAGCAGAGGATCCACCTTCGGCGGCCCCGGACGTTACTATCCGCACCGACGGGGACAAAACCATTCAGGAATACCGCCAGAACGGCTTTCTGTATGCTGTAAAGATTACCCCCAAGCACGGCAAGCCCTATTTTCTGGTGCGATCCGATGGTACAAGTCCCAATTTTATCCGTTCGGACCAACCGGACATGCTGATCCCGGAGTGGAAAATATTCGAATGGTAGCCACCTACATTCACTTTAATTGCTGGCAGTTCTGACATGTCCGTTTTTACCCCGTTGGCCCGGCCCGAGCTGGAAGCATTTCTCGCCCCTTACGGGCTCGGCCGTCTGCTTGACTATCAGGGCATTGCCGCCGGTAGCGAAAACACCAATTACTTCATCAGTCTGGAGCAGGGCGAATTTGTTCTGACACTGGTCGAACGCGGCCCGGTGCAGGAGATGCCATTCTTCATCGAACTGCTCGACGTGCTGCACGATGCCGATTTGCCGGTGCCTTACGCATTGCGCACCACCGACGGTGAGGCCCTGCGGCAACTGGCGGACAAACCGGCGCTTCTGCAGCCACGTTTGCCGGGCAAGCACATCAGCGAGCCCAATACCCAGCACTGCGTACAGATTGGCGAGCTGTTGGCCAACCTGCATCTGGCGACCCGTGAGCAGGTGTTGGAGCGCAAGACCGATCGAGGTCTGGACTGGATGCTGAGTGAGGGGCGCAATTTCCTGTCGCATCTGGGCGAAACCCAGCGAGCCTTGCTGGAAAAGAGCCTTCAAGAGATCGAAGACTTCAAGCCGCAAATCATGGCGTTGCCGCGTGCCAACCTGCACGCGGACCTGTTTCGCGACAACGTCCTGTTCGAAGGCACGCACCTGACCGGGCTGATCGACTTCTATAACGCCTGTTCCGGGCCGATGCTCTACGATCTGGCGATTGCCCTCAATGACTGGTGCTCGCGTGAAAACGGCCAGCTCGATGCTGTTCGCGCCCGTGCGCTGCTGGGGGCTTATGCGGGTTTGCGACCATTCACTGCGGCGGAGTCGAAGCTCTGGACGACCATGTTGCGCATCGCCTGCGTACGTTTCTGGCTGTCACGTCTGATCGCCGCCGAAACCTTCGCCGGTCAGGACGTGCTGATTCATGATCCTGCGGAATTCGAGCACCGTCTGGCTGAGCGCCAGGAAGCGCACATAGCCTTGCCGTTTGCGCTATGAGACCAGACCTGTCTCCGCGCGTCTGAACCAGTCGGACGGTTGACTCTCGTTCCCATGCTCCGCGTGGGAATGCAGTGCGTGACGCTCCGCGTCGCAAGAGGACGCGAAGCGTCCAGACCGGCATGCCCACGCGGAGCATGGGCACGAGAGTGTTATCCCTGACGACTATCGTTCCTCACGCTCCAGCGTGGGAATGCAGTTCGTGACGCTCCGCGTCACACAGCAGTGCTGCGATGTGGGCGGTGGCAGTCAAAGACTACTCAGGCAACCTGCCAGGTCATCAGCCAGCTTCTGCAATACCTGCTCGTAACCCTGCGCGGTGGCCGGGGTGTAGCCGCCCAGTCCATCCAGCTCCGCCAGCTTGACCGGCAGGCCTGCGCTCAAGGTTTCAGCCAGACGCGGGCGCAGTGGCGGTTCACTGAATACGCAGGTCTTGCCCGCAGCCTTCAGGCGTTCACGCATGGCGGCGACATGCTGTGCACCGGGCTGGATCTCGGCGGCGATGGCGAATACCCCGGCGTGTTTGAGCCCGTAAGCCTCTTCGAAATAATCGAACGCCTCGTGGAAGACGAAGTAAGGCTTGCCTGCCACTGCACTCACCCGACCCTTGATCCGAGCATCCAGCGCATCAAGGCGTTTGCTGAATGCGGCAGCGTTACTCGCATAACGGGCTGCATTGGCAGAGTCGGCAGCGCTCAGGTCTGTGGCCATCTTCGCAGCAATCACCCGGGCATTGACGGTCGACAGCCACAGGTGTGAATCCAGGCTGCCGGGCCGGTGATCATGATCATGTTCGTCTGAATCGTTGTCGTGATCATGTTCGTGGTCATCATGCGAGGCATTGTCCTGGCCGAAGTGGCGCAGGTGCATGCCGGGCAGCGACTGCACGGCAACCGCAGGCAGTTTGCGGCCCTGAATGACGCGCGGCAGGAAAGTTTCCATGTCCGGGCCGATCCAGTAGAGCAACTCGACTTCCTGCACGCGCCGTACGTCGGACGGGCGCAGCGCGTAGTTATGCGGTGAGGCACCCGGTGGCAACAGCACTTGCGGTGTACCGACGCCATCCTGCACAGCCGCCGCAATCAGCTGCAATGGCTTGATACTGGTCAGCACCCGGACCTCGGCCTGAACAGGGGAAATGACCAGCAGACTGACCCACAAAACAGCAACAAGATTTAAAAGACGGCGCACTCGAATCACTCATATAAGCCAGGAACAGGTAACATAATAACGTCTCTAGCCAATATCGTCGCTGCTCATGCCCAATACTCCCCTGGCCAGTCGCCCCCATGACCACTCTCACTGCGTGCATTCGGCACTCGCCGAAGCGGATGCCCTGTGCGCCAAACAGGGGCTGCGCCTGACCACCTTGCGCCGTCGCGTGCTGGAACTGGTCTGGCAAAGCCACAAACCGCTGGGTGCCTACGACATCCTCGCGGTGCTGAGTGATGAAGACGGTCGCCGCGCCGCGCCGCCAACCGTTTACCGCGCACTGGATTTCCTGCTGGAAAACGGTCTGGTGCACCGCATCGCTTCGCTCAACGCATTCACCGGCTGCAATCACCCCACTCATGCGCACCAGGGCCAGTTTCTGATTTGCCGCCTGTGTCACGCGGCGATCGAGCTGCAGCACCCGGCCATCAGCAATGCCGTCATCGATGCCGCTGCAGGCGTTGGCTTCGCGGTCGAAGGCCAGACGGTCGAGATCGTGGGTGTATGCGCCGGTTGCAAGGCGGCTTGATGACGGATGCATTGATACGTCTGGAACAGGTCGCTGTAACGCTGTCCGGGCAAAGCGTTCTGGACAACATCCAGTTGAGCGTAAAGCCCGGCGAAATCGTTACGTTGATCGGCCCTAACGGTGCTGGCAAAACCACGCTGGTGCGTGCAGTGCTGGGGCTGCTCAAGCCTGACTCCGGAACCGTCTGGCGCAAGCCGAAGCTGCGTATCGGTTACATGCCGCAAAAACTGCATGTGGATCAGACGCTGCCGCTGTCGGTGCTGCGCTTTCTGCGTCTGGTTCCGGGCGTGGACCGCATGGCTGCAGAGTCGGCCCTGGAAGAAGTCGGGGCCGAGAAGGTCATCGACAGCCCGATTCAAGGCATTTCCGGTGGCGAGATGCAGCGCGTTCTGCTGGCCCGAGCCTTGTTGCGCAAGCCTGAATTGCTGGTGCTCGATGAGCCGGTGCAGGGTGTCGACGTGGCAGGCCAGGCCGAGCTGTACGGCCTCATCACCCGCTTGCGCGACCGCCACCAGTGCGGTGTGCTGATGGTGTCTCATGATCTGCATCTGGTCATGAGCACGACCGACCAGGTGGTCTGTCTGAACCGCCATGTCTGCTGCTCCGGGCATCCCGAGCAGGTCAGCCATGATCCGGCGTTTGTCGAGCTGTTCGGCAAAAACGCGCAAAGCCTGGCGATCTACCACCACCATCACGACCACGCTCATGATCTGCATGGCGCTGTGGTGAATGATGCCCCGGCGACTTCGTCACCTACTCACACTCATGTTCACGGAGACCACTGCAAGCATGGCTGATTTTTTACTGTATGCCTTGCTCGCAGGCGTTGCTCTGGCTGTTGTCGCTGGCCCGCTGGGGTCGTTCGTGGTCTGGCGGCGCATGGCGTACTTCGGCGATACGCTGTCCCATGCGGCATTGCTCGGCGTGGCGCTTGGCTTCCTGCTGGATATCAGCCCGACCATCGCGGTGACGGTCGGCTGCCTGCTGCTGGCGGTGCTGCTGGTCACGCTGCAACAGCGCCAGCCGCTGGCCTCGGACACGCTGCTGGGGATCCTCGCACCGAGCACGCTGTCGCTCGGCCTGGTGGTGCTCAGCTTCATGCATGAAGTGCGTATCGACCTGATGGCTTATCTGTTCGGCGACCTGCTGGCCATCAGCCCGGCTGATCTGGCCTGGATTCTGGGCGGTAGCGCGCTGGTGCTGGTATTGATTGTTGCGCTGTGGCGCCCGTTGCTGGCAATGACCGTCCATGAAGAACTGGCACGGGTCGAAGGCCTGCCCGTCGCGGCATTGCGCATGGCGCTGATGCTGCTGATCGCCGTGGTAATCGCCGTGGCGATGAAGATTGTCGGCGTTCTGCTGATTACGTCGCTGTTGATCATTCCTGCCGCTGCGGCACAGCGTCACGCCCGCTCGCCGGAGCAGATGGCCTTGGGTGCAAGCCTGCTGGGCGTGATCGCCGTGTGTGTCGGGCTATCATTGTCATGGTTCAAGGACACCCCGGCCGGACCGTCTATAGTGGTATCCGCTGCAGCGTTGTTTTTGCTCAGCTTTGTTCTACCCAGGCGAGCGGTGTAGACTTGCTCGTTTTTTGCGCAAACTAGAGAATCGCAGGAATGAAGCCGTTCGCCCCACGCTATCTGCTGCTTGTCGCATTTTCCATCCTGCTGGGTGCCTGCCAGAGTGCGCCCACTGCCGAGACGCCTGCCTCCGATGTTCAGCCTGACGCGTTCGCTCAGCTGGAGCAGAACATCGTCAGCAATGAGCTGGCGACGGCCGAGGATCAACTGGCCGCGTTGCAGGCCGCCAATCCTGCCGATATCCGCCTCGAACCTTTTCAGCGTCGTCTGGCTGAAGCCTATCTGAGCCGCAGCCAGATCAGCCTGCAGAAGGGTGATATGAATGCGGCGGCCAACGCACTGACTCGTGCGCGCGCGCTGATGCCCAAGGCACCGGCGCTGACCAGTGGCGTCAACGGCGCTATCGCGCATGCACGCAAGGCCGAGCTGGAAAAAGCCGAAGCAGATTTGAAGGCGGCGGAAGACAGAAGAGTGGCGAAGCTGGTTGATCCGTCAGCAGAGAAAACCACGATTGATCTTAAAATCGGCGATATGCGCGCACTGCGCCGTCAACTGGACGATATCGCAGCAGATACCGTAGCGTTCAACTGTGAAGTGCTGCTGGTGGTGCCACGCACCGAAGATTACCCGTGGCTGGCTACATTGCTGACCAAGCGGGTGGTCAAAGCCAATCCGGATTTTGAGCTGGAATTGCGCCGCCAGATCGAGCGCAATGAAAAAGCGCACATCGTACTGACGCCTGCGAAGTCCTGAGCCGACCCTTCAAAGCGGACGCAGAGCGTCCAGAACTGCATTCCTACGCGCAGCGTGAGGAACGAGAAGTGTTCGGGAGTCTATGCGAAGGGTGAGAGTATTCAGAAAGGCGCTCCCACGCCGGAGCGTGGGAGCGATGTAGCCGCGTCAGATCAAGCCGGTACAGCCTTGGCTTTCACTTCACGATCCCATACACGGTGCTGAGCAATCGCGTTGAAGAACGGTTTGAACGATTTGATATCGGATACCACCAGCAGGCCCGCATCTTCCTCCAGACGCAACAAGCTCAGCAGATCTTTGGCTTCCCCGGCTACGGAGATGGCCTTGAGATGCTTGTAGGCTTCCAGGATGAAGTGCAATGCCACGCCGTCGCCTTTCAGCGCCTCGATCGAAGCCTTGCCGCCCGGCACGAAGACTGCGTCGAACGCTACCGAAGGCAGGCCTTCAGCCGATGCGTCCACTGGCAGGCTCTTGCCGTCAGCTGTCTTGACCGGTGCGGAGGTCGGGCCCAATACCTTGGCGTGTGCGCCTTCGGCAGTCAGTGCGGCTTTCATGGCTTCGACCGCTTTGCCGTCCACGCCGTCTGCCACAAGAATGGCAACCTTGCGCGAAACGATATCGCCAGACAACAGATTGACCTGACTTAGCGCCGGAGACTCTTTTACCGAGGTCTGACGCACCGGTACGGTCCCGGCAGTCGGTGCTGGCAAGCCCAGATTGGCGGCTACGCGGCTGGCCAGTTCCAGGTCGATATTGGCCAGAATTTCGTTGACCTGACGGGCACGAATGTACTCGCGCTCGACCTTGCCCAACTCGAAGCTGTAGGCCGCGATGATGTGCTCTTTCTCGTGATGGCTCATGCTCTGGAAGAACAATGTGGCCTGCGAGAAGTGGTCGCCAAACGATTCGCTGCGCTCACGAACCTTGTGCGCTTCAACGCGCTCAGGGTAGGTCTCGAAGCCGCCATCTACCGGGCCGGCAGGGGTTTCTTTCGGCCAGCCGCCATCGATCGAGTTCGGCTCGTAAGAAGCGCGGCCCTTGTCGATAGTGGTGCGATGCTGTGCGTCACGCTGACCGTTGTGGTTCGGCGCAATCGGACGGTTGATCGGGATCTCGTGGAAGTTCGGCCCACCCAGACGGCTGATCTGCGTGTCGGTGTAGGAGAAAAGGCGACCTTGCAGCAGCGGGTCATTGGAGAAGTCGATACCTGGCACGATGTGGCCCGGGCAGAAGGCAACCTGCTCGGTCTCGGCGAAATAGTTGTCCGGGTTACGGTTCAAGACCATCTTGCCCAGCGGAGTGACCGGTACCAGTTCTTCGGGAATGATCTTGGTCGGATCGAGCAGGTCGAAGTCGAACTTGTGCTCGTCTTCCTCGGCAACGATCTGCACGCCCAGTTCCCATTCCGGGTAGTCGCCCATCTCGATGGATTCCCACAGGTCGCGGCGGTGGAAATCGGTGTCCTTGCCAGCCAGCTTCTGCGCTTCGTCCCATACCAGCGAGCACACGCCGAACTTTGGCTTCCAGTGAAACTTCACGAAGCTCGACTTACCTTCGGTGTTGATAAAGCGGAAGGTGTGGATACCAAAGCCCTGCATGGTGCGCAGACTTTTCGGAATGGCACGGTCGGACATGGTCCACAGCACCATGTGTGCAGATTCCGGCACCAGCGAAACGAAGTCCCAGAAGGTGTCGTGAGCCGAGCCCCCGGTCGGGATTTCGTTATGCGGCTCTGGTTTTACCGCGTGCACGAAGTCAGGAAACTTGATGGCGTCCTGAATGAAAAAGATCGGCATGTTGTTGCCGACCAGATCGAAGTTGCCTTCTTCGGTGTAGAGCTTGACCGCAAAGCCACGCACGTCGCGCACGGTATCGCCCGAGCCGCGCGGGCCCTGAACGGTAGAGAAGCGCACGAACACCGGGGTCTTCTTGCCCGGATCACGCAGGAAGCCCGCTTTACTCAGCGCGCCATGGTCTTCATAGGTCTGGAAATAACCATGTGCCGCGGTGCCGCGGGCGTGAACGATACGCTCCGGAATACGCTCATGGTCAAAGTGCGTGATCTTTTCACGCATGATGAAGTCTTCGAGCAGCGATGGGCCGCGGCTGCCGACTTTCAGTGTGTTCTGGTTATCGGAAATCTTGACACCGTGATTGGTGCGCAGGGCCTGCTGGGTCGCGTCCGAGCGGAACTGCTCAAGGCTTTCCAGCTTGTCGTTGGTATTGCCACGGTCCAGGGTGTCGGTACCTGCCAATTCGCTCTTGGGCGTTGCGGTTACAGGTGGTGCGTTCTTGCTAGCCATCAGAGACTCCTTATCTCGCCCCAATCATTGAGTTGGGTTCGCTGAATACGACTTCCCTGGCGTAAGCGGGAAATCACGGTATCCAAGAAGTGACCGAGGCCTAAAACAGCCGTTCCCTTTATTTGTCGCACATCTTTACCAACGGTCGCGTTATGCCTGTTGCGCAGGGCAGCCTGCAAATAAATGCTAAGCACAGCGGGCCGGACAGGCTAAAATGCGCGCCCGGCTTTACCCGGCCGAGGTAACGAAGCAGGTGGCGTCCTGCCACTGCGCTGATTTTTTAACGCGCCCCACAAGGTTCGCTCCGTGATCGAGTTTCATAACGTCCACAAAACCTATCGGGTGGCAGGCAAGGAAATACCGGCCCTGCACCCTACCAGCCTGCGCGTCGACGGCGGCCAGGTGTTCGGCATCATCGGCCATTCCGGCGCTGGCAAAAGTACCTTGCTGCGCCTGATCAACCGTCTGGAGACCCCGAGCGGTGGACAGATCGTGGTTGACGGTGAAGACGTCACGGCGCTTGATGCCAATGGCCTGCGCCGCTTCCGCCAACAAGTCGGGATGATCTTCCAGCACTTCAATCTGCTGGCCTCCAAAACCGTGGCCGACAATGTTGCGATGCCGCTGACGCTGGCGGGTGACATGCCCCGCAAGCAGATCGACCAGCGCGTGGCTGAGCTGCTGGAGCGGGTTGGATTGTCCGATCATGCGAAAAAATACCCGGCGCAATTGTCCGGCGGCCAGAAGCAGCGCGTCGGCATCGCCCGCGCCCTGGCCACCAAGCCGAAAATCCTGCTGTGCGATGAAGCCACCAGCGCGCTGGACCCGCAGACCACTGCGTCGGTTTTGCAATTGTTGGCCGAGATCAATCGCGAACTGAAGCTGACCATCGTGCTCATCACCCATGAAATGGACGTGATTCGTCGCGTCTGTGACCAGGTGGCGGTCATGGACGCTGGCGTGATTGTCGAGCAAGGCAAGGTCGCCGATGTGTTTCTGCATCCGCAGCACCCGACGACCAAGCGTTTTGTGCAGGAAGATGACCAGATCGATGAAAATGAACAGCGTGACGATTTCGCTCATGTTCAAGGCCGTATCGTGCGCCTGACCTTTCAGGGCGATGCGACGTATGCGCCTCTGCTGGGCACCGTGGCCCGCGAAACCGGCGTCGACTACAGCATCCTTGCCGGACGCATCGACCGCATCAAGGACACCCCTTACGGGCAGTTGACGCTGGCCATCACCGGCGGCGATATGGACGCTGCTTTTGCGCGCTTCACCGCCGCCGACGTTCATATGGAGGTGCTGCGCTGATGGACGCTTTTCTGAACCTGTTTTCCAATGTCGACTGGTACGAGATCTGGGTCGCCACCGGCGACACGTTGATCATGCTCGGTGTTTCGCTGGGCTTCACCATCCTGCTTGGCCTGCCGCTGGGTGTGCTGATGTTCCTCACTTCGCCGCGGCAGTTGCTGGAACACAAGCAGCTGTACGCCACGGTCGGGTTGATTGTGAACATGCTGCGTGCGTTGCCGTTCATCATCCTGCTGATCGTGATGATGCCGCTCACCGAAATCATTACCGGCACGTCACTGGGCATTCTCGGCACGTTGCCGCCGCTGATCGCTGGCGCCACGCCGTTCTTTGCGCGTCTGGTAGAGACAGCATTGCGCGAAGTGGATCGCGGCATCATCGAAGCCACGCAGGCCATGGGCGCGACGACTCGGCAGATCATCGTCAAGGCGCTGCTGCCTGAAGCTCGCCCCGGCATTCTGGCTGCAATCACCGTTACCGCCATTGCGCTGGTGTCGTTCACCGCCATGGCCGGTGCCGTGGGTGCTGGCGGGCTGGGCGATCTGGCCATCCGATATGGTTATCAACGCTTCCAGAACGATGTGATGTTCGTGACGGTCGTATTGTTGCTGGTGCTGGTGCAGATTCTGCAAACCATCGGCGACAGACTGGTCGCGCATTTCACACATCGTTGATCGAACCGTTGGTATCGGCCCGCCTGTGCGGGCCCAAAGGAGTTGTTGCATGAAAAAACTATTGGCCATATTTGCCGCTGTTACTGCCTTGTCCGCGCAGGCCAACGAAACCCTGACCGTCGCGGCCTCTGCCGTGCCGCACGCCGAGATTCTCGAGTTCGTCAAACCGACGCTGGCCAAAGAGGGCGTGGACTTGAACATCAAGGTGTTCAACGACTACATCCAGCCGAACGTACAGGTGTCGCAGAACCGTATGGACGCGAACTTCTTCCAGCACCAGCCGTATCTGGATGAGTTCAACAAGGGCAAGGGCACAGATCTGGTGGCCGTAGCCAAGGTTCACGTAGAGCCGTTCGGCGCGTACTCGGACAAGTTCAAGAAGCTGGAAGAACTGCCCAACGGTGCCAACGTCGCCCTGCCAAACGACGCCACCAATGAAGGCCGTGCCTTGCTGCTGCTGGCCAAGGCAGGTCTGATTACCTTGAAGGATCCGACCAATATCCTGTCCAAGCCTTCGGATGTCGTGAATAACCCGAAAGACCTCAAGTTCCGTGAGCTGGAAGCAGCTACGTTGCCGCGCGTACTGACTCAGGTCGATCTGGCGCTGATCAACACTAATTATGCCTTGAGCGCCAAGCTTGAGCCGACCAAGGACGCACTGATCATCGAAGGTGCCGATTCGCCCTACGCGAACATTCTGGTTGCCCGCCCGGACAACAAGGATTCAGACGCGATGAAAAAGCTGGTAGCGGCCCTGCAGAGTCCTGAAGTGAAAACCTTCCTGGCCGAGAAATACAAAGGCGCTGTGGTTCCGGCGTTCTGATCTGATCGCACCTTGTGGTTCTCGTGCCGATGCTCTGCGTCCCTTGTGACGCAGAGCGTCGGGAACAACTTATCGCTCCCACGCTCTGTGCTCATAGTTATACAGGCGCGTCGTGGGAGCGAGCTTGCTCGCGAAGAGGCCGGTAAAGCCTCCAGAAAATAGAGCGTTTGGACCAAGTCTTCGTGAGCAATGCGGATCGCCGCCCCGGTCACTCCCGCAGTAATCTCACAGGCCCTAATCCCTTTCCAGCAGCCCCGGCAATTGCTTCACCAGCTTCTGGTTGTTCAGCGGCGCGCGGATAAAGCCTCGCTGGGTGCCGTCCGGCCCGATTAAAGCCAGGTTGCCGCTGTGGTCGACAAAGTAGTTCGGTTTGCTGGTATCGGCCGGAATGAACGGGATGCTCACTGCGTTGGCCAGCTTCTGGATATCTGCGACAGGTGCCGTGAGACCAATGTACTGCTTGTCGAAATAACCCAGATATTGCTTGAGCTGCTGCGGCGTGTCGCGGTCAGGGTCGACGCTGACCAGCACCACACGCATGCGCTCGACCACCTTTTCAGGCAGCTCGGTACTGATCTGCTTTATGTGCGCCAGGGTAGTGGGGCAGATGTCCGGGCAGAAGGTGTAGCCGAAGAACATCAGCGTCCATTTGCCTTTCAAGTCATCAAGGGCCACCGCTGCGCCGTTCTGGTCCGACATGCTCAAGGCTGGCAACTGGCGACTTTTCGGTAGCAGCACAATACCTGCATCGTTAAGTGCCGCCTGATCCTCAGACCCGCTGCCCGGCAGCAACTGGCTGAGGATCAGGCCCAGAACGAGGGCAACAATGGCGGCAGCGATAAAAACGGTTTTCTGGATACGGGTCATGGCATCAACGCGGGTAGTGATCGGCATGCGGCTGGGGATGATGGCCTATATGGCTTCGAGCGCCTAGGGCGCAGTGACATCGAACAGCGTATAGGCCAGCGTCAGGCGTTTCACCTCTTTGGGCAAGTCGCGGTCGACAATGAAGCGCACGGGCATCTCGACACGCTCACCCGGCTGTAAGGTCTGCTGGGTGAAGCAGAAACATTCGGTCTTGTGAAACCACTCTGCCGCCTTCCCCGGCGAAATACCCGGTACAGCCTGGGCCTTCATCGGTTTGTCAGTAGGGTTCTGCGCCACGAAAATCATTTCGTTGAGGGCACCAGGGTTGATTTGCATCTGGCTGGCGCGCGGGTAGAACGCCCAGACCATCCCCGCAGAGTTTGTCGCGGTGAACTGCACCTCGATCTGCCGCGAAGCGTCCTGATCGCGGTTTCCGTTATGCCCGGTCAGCAAACCATAGAGCGACGGCAATGCAAATCCGCAGATGAACATGATCACCAGCAAACAGATCAAACGCAGAGCAAGCCGCTTGGATAAAAGAGGCTGAGTCATGCCGGGCTCACTTTTTATGTCAGACAGCGTGTCGAAAGGTCTGCGGGCGGCTTCAGAGTAGCCTGCTTACATCAGCGCAAGGTGCCGTATTTATGCGCCACTGTAGGCAAATGGTCAGAAACTGAGCAAAAAACGCCTTGATATAGCCAATGCATATAAATGCGTTTCGGTTATAGCAAAAATGTCTTAGGCATTTAGTTAACCGAGCTAACGTATGACTCTCCATAACCAAACCACGGGGTTTAATGCCCTCAGGAGTCCCCACTGCCATGAACACCGCCGCATTGCGCGAGCAGATACAACTAGCCCATCAACATGAAGCCGAGACCGGCCACTTGCTGCAACAGTTGGAACAGAAGCTCCCACATCTTCATCCTGCCATTCACCTCCCGGATGTCGACGCGAAGGACGTGTTGACGCGTTTCGTCACTGCTTACATCGACTTGGTCCCCGACCTGCTGGACGCTGCTCACGAGGTCGCCGTAGAAGCCGGTATCGAAGGGCAGATTAAACCGGTACTGAAAATCGCAGAGCATTTTTTCGCAGCACCCCCTTCCATCATGGACGGACATGAAGGGCTGGAAAGCCTGCTGGACGAGGCCTATCTGGCACACAGACTGGTCGAGGAGGTGAACGATCTGTACATCAAGCATTTTGGTCAGCCGCTGATACCGTCAAATACCACGGTTGCCAGCGTGATTGCCCACCAGTTGATCGGCGAGCAATTTGCCAACCAGCTGGACGAGGCGGTTCACCATGCCGTCGACAAGCTGCTTGATGATGAAAGTTTCGCGCTGGACTCCGTCGAGGCTTACCGCGAAAAACTGACCAGTCCTGATACAGGTGCAGCGTGGAAGCGCTGGCCGAGCCTGTCACGACAATTGGGTATCGGCCTGGAGCTGGAACGCTCCGTCATCTGATTCAGAGGCCCGAATCAATGTCTTCGCCCGCAATGGAAGGAGCCGGATATCGCTCCGCTGCTACGCGAAGACCCATCCGGCTCCCATCATTCCAGGCTGTAGCCCAAGGCTTTGACTATCAGGCCGCGCCCGAGCCTATCCCCGTTGTTGTGTAGATCCGCCCTTCAAGACGACGCTTCAACCCGCGCGGCTCAATGAGCAGTCGGGTGCCATGCGCGGCATTGGAACGTCCCCACTCTTCCAGCAGCTCCAGGCACGAGTGGTCTATGTAGGACAGATTGCCCAGAGGCACATGCACGGTGCTGCCCTGCGGGATAGTGCCCAGAGCCTGAGTCAGCGCCGGCACCTTGAGGAACGTTGCGGCACCGACCAGGCGCAGCTCGAATTCCTTCTCGCCCGCCAGTTCGACCACATTGATCTTCAGGCGCGAAGCCTTGAACGCCAGCTTCACCAGGGTCAGACCAAAACCGACCAGTACACCGGTCAGCAGGTCGGTGAAGATGATCGCCACGGCAGTCGCCGCATAGGTAAACATCGGCATCCGGCCATAGCGACCCAGACCACGAAACGCCTTCAGGTCGACCAGCTTCAGACCGGTATAAACCAGCACGCCAGCCAGACTCGCGACCGGAATACTCTGCAGTACGCTCGACAGCAGCAACACGAACGCCAGCAGCCACAGACCGTGGAAGATCGTCGAGAAGCGCGTGGTGGCACCGGCCTGAACATTGGCCGAGCTGCGCACGATAACGCCGGTCATCGGCAACGCACCGAGCACGCCGCAGAGCATGTTGCCCACGCCTTGAGCGCTGAGTTCCTTGTCGAAGTCCGAACGCTGGCCACTGTGCATGCGGTCAACCGCCGAGGCAGAGAGCAGCGTTTCGGCACTGGCAATGAACGCCACAACGATAGCGGCAACCAGAATGGCCGGGTCGGCCAGGTTCATCAGGTCGGCCGGGCGAAGCCAGTCGATGGCGTCGGCCAGGTTGTCAGGCACTTCGACACGCTTGACCTGCAAGGCCATGAACAGGCTGATGCCGGTGGCGATACCCACGCCCAGCAGCGCGCCGGGTACGAAGCGCAAAGACTGCGGACGAAGTTTTTCCCAGCCCCACATGATCAGCATGGTGCCCAGACCGAGCATACCGGCTTGCATGCCGGTGCCTGGTCCGAATGCCTGGATCAGTGTGGAAGGGAAGGCGATAAGATTGTCCAGCCCGGAAGGTTTGGGACCGCTGTCGAACATCACGTGTGCCTGTGACAGTACGATCAACACGCCGATACCGGCGAGCATGCCATAGACCACCGCAGGCGCCGTGACCCGGAACCAGCAGCCAAGCTTGAATCGACCTGCCAGCAGCTGAAGTAACCCGGCGAGTACCAGAATAGGACCCAGCATGGCCATGCCGTGCTCGCGTACCACTTCAAAAACCAGTACTGCCAGACCGGCTGCGGGTCCGCTGACCTGCAACGGAGAACCGGCTATCCAGCCGACTATCAGCCCGCCCACGATGCCGGTGATCAGACCTTTGGCCGGAGGCATGCCGGATGCGATGGCGATCCCCATGCACAGCGGCAGGGCGACCAGGAACACGACCACGGAAGCGAGCAGCTCCCGTGGTAAAGCGGTTTTCAATGCTGTAATACCCATGACGCTTCTCCGGAATTCTTCAGACGAGGCAAGACGGGCGACGCGCATCCTGCGCAGCCGCCATCAGCTGATAAAGAAGGGCTTGCCGTCAGTCGGACTGGTGATCAGTCGGCTGAAAAGCGTGCTTTCGGTGAAGCCATCGGCGTCGGTCCCGAACCGTCGAGCGGTATGAAACGATCGAGTTCGGCGTCATAAGCCAGGATTTCGCTGGTTTCGATGCTGTAGACCCAGCCGTGAATGAACAATTGGCCGCTGGCCATTTTTGCTGCGACCGAAGGGTGGGTGCGCAGGTGTTGCAACTGGGAAATCACGTTTTCCTGAGTCAGGACCTGCATGGTTTCCAGTTCGCCGCTGCAGCTGCAGTTCTGCTCGACTACCGTGCGGGCAACCTCGGCATGACGCAACCAGGCTTTTACCGTAGGCATCTTGTCCAGGCTGTCAGGGTTGAGCACTGCGCGCATGGCGCCGCAGTCAGAGTGTCCGCAAACGATGATGTGCTGCACGCCCAGTGCAACCACTGCGTATTCCAGAGCGGTGGACACGCCGCCGTTCATCTGGCCATACGGCGGGACGACGTTGCCGACGTTACGCGTGACGAACAGGTCGCCAGGCGAACTTTGGGTGATCAATTCGGGCACGATGCGCGAGTCGGCGCAGGTGATGAACATGGCCCGTGGCGATTGGGCAGTCGCCAGCTTCTTGAACAGTTCTTCCTGCTGGGGGAAGACCTCGTTACGAAAATGTACAAAGCCATCGACGATGTGTTTCAACGCTACGTCGGCGCTGTCTGAATGGCTTGATGTGCTGGACGACGTAGCCGAATGCTGTTTACCGATGTCTGTCATGTCTTCATCCTCTCTGACGGATTGATATGGATTCTTCATGCCTGTTTGACCAGAGCCGGATGTGATCCCTGTAAATGGCATCACGAACAAATCCCTTGAGCGCTATCGCTGGTGACACTCCGAGTTACAGACTAATCGCCCAAGCTTAAGCGAAACTGAATGCGATGGCTCTGGGACGCGGGTTTGCACGATAGTACCAAGTTCGTCACAGCAGTGACATTTGTCCTCCTGGCGGACAAAAAGCATCGCAATCGAGTGCGAAACCGCCACGTTTGTTCAATCCAAGCCGTTTGATTGCCAGGGCATAGCGTTGAGCCAGTAGATCGGCAAACGGTCCTTCACCGCGCATCCTTGAGCCAAACTGACTGTCGTACAGCGCTCCGCCGCGGCTTTGACGAATCAGGCTCATCACATGTTCGGCACGTTGCGGGTAGTGCGTCTTCAGCCATTCGTCGAACAGCGGCGCGACCTCCAGCGGCAGGCGCAGCATCACGTAACTTGCGCTTAGCGCGCCTGCAGCTTTCGCCTCGCTCAGCAGCGCCTCCAGTTCGCTGTCATTGATCATCGGAATCATGGGTGCGCACAGCACCCCGACGGGTACGCCCGCCTGACGCAACACCCGAATGGCCCGCAAGCGAGCCTTGGGCGCTGCTGCCCTGGGTTCAAGGATGCATTTGAGCTCGTCATCCAGTGTAGTCAGGCTGATGAAGACTGACACCAGCCGAAGTCTGGCCATCTCTGCGAGCAGGTCCAGGTCGCGGAGGATCAGCGAGCCCTTGGTAATGATGCTGACCGGGTGCCGATAGCGCAGCAGCACCTCAAGCGTGGCGCGAGTGATGCGGTATTCACGTTCGATAGGCTGATACGGGTCGGTATTGGCTCCCAGCGTGATGGGCGCGCAGCGGTAGCCTGGCTTGGAGAGCTGTTGCTCCAGCAGCGCTGCGGCGTTTGTCTTGGCGATCAGCTTTGTTTCGAAATCAAGGCCCGGCGACATGTCCCAGTAGGCATGGCTGGGCCTGGCGAAACAATAAATGCAGCCGTGCTCGCAGCCCCGGTAAGGGTTGATCGAACGATCAAAGGGGATATCCGGCGAGCTGTTGCGGGTAATGATGCTTTTGGCGGTTTCGCTGGTGACCTGAGTGCCTTGGGTAAGTGGCACTTCCTGATACCAGCCGTCGTCTTCGGCCACGGACTGGCTGGGTGCAAAGCGGTTATGCGGATTGCTGGCAGTACCGCGGCCACGAACCGGATAGGGGCTGGACATCTGGCATTACTCAAATACTGTTTATACATACAGTAAAGCATAAGGCCGTGATGGATCACTATGGCTGGCTTGTAAAACACCGCTCGTCTGACGGGCGGTGCATTGGGTTCGTCCGGCGGCAGGTCAGGCATCGCCCTCGTGCGTCAGCTCCAGCACGCGGTCAACCAGCTTGTTGATGCCCGATGCAGCCTCACTGATGCTTTTGGCAACCATATAGGCGGGCGTGCTGACCAGTTTTCGTGCTTCGTCTTCGACGATGTCATCGACAGCGCATGGCGCGTGGCTACCGCCCATTTTGGTAATGGCCGCAGCGGTATCCGGGTCGTTGCCGATGGTGCAGGTAACGCCGGGACCGTAGATCTTGGCCGCCAGTGCCGGGGTGATGCAGATCAGCCCGACCGGTTTGCCTGCTTCTGCGAACGCCTCTGCGAGTTCCAGCAGCCCGGCTTCCACCTGGCAGGCAGAGCCTTGCAGGGCAAGGTCGGAAAGGTTCTTCGCCGAGCCGAAACCGCCCGGGATGATCAGGGCGTCAAAGTCTTCTGCATTTGCTTCGCGGATGTCTTTCACTTCGCCCCGTGCAATGCGCGCAGATTCGATCAGGACATTGCGCGACTCGGGCATTTCCTCGCCAGTCAGGTGATTGATGACGTGATGCTGGGCGATGTTCGGCGCAAAGCACTGGACCTGCGCACCACGTTGATCCAGACGAAGCAGGGTGAGGACGCTTTCATGGATTTCGGCACCGTCATAGACGCCACAGCCGGACAGGATTACAGCCACTTTTTTCTGCATCGATTCGGCTCCTTGTACTTGAGCAATCTAAGGCTTCTTTTAATTCGTCCATTAATTGATCGCTTTACAGGCCGAGTGTTCAGTTCACGCTTTACAGGCTACGCAAAAATGCGTGGGGAAGGGCGGTGCTTGCGAGGTCAGGCAGCGGCTGCGCGCTGCCGCCGAGTGAGGCCTGTCAGCCTGCACTCGGGGAAGGAAACGGAGAAATTACTCGTCTGATTTTTTCGTCAGGTCGACGGGCACGGGGACAGGTGTATCCAGATCGGACGCCGCTGCAGATGCACAGAAGCGGCTCTTTTCTTCACGCTCTTCACGGGCAATACGCGCGTTCTTGATGCGTCGGCGCAGCCACAGACCAAGGCCGAGCAGTATCAGCGCACCGAGCACCCAGAGTTCGTATTTCTTGACGTTGCCCAGCAAGCCCTCGAGAACCGCGCCGAAATGGTAGGCCGCCGAACCCAGCGCTGCCGCCCAGACAGCCGCACCGATACCGTTGAGCAGCAGGTAACGCCCCGGTGGGTAGCCTGACAGGCCGATGGCCACCGGCATGACCGTTCGCAGGCCATACACGAAGCGGAAGCTCAGTACCCATATGTCCGGGTGCTTGCGCACCAGCCGCAGGGCCTTGTCGCCCATGAGTTGCCAGCGGGGCTTGCGAGCCAGGAGCTTGCGGCCGTGTTTGCGCCCCATGAAATACCACAACTGGTCGCCCGCATAGCTGCCGCAGAAGGCAACGAGGATGACGATATTGAGGTCCATGTATCCGCGAAACGCCAGAAAGCCGGCGAGAACCAGAATGGTCTCGCCTTCAAAAAAGGTGCCGAGGAACAGGGCAAAGTAGCCGAATTCGTTCAAGAAATTCTGGAGCATTGTCTGGATGCTGGCGAAATGAACGCGCAGCCTAACGCGCCCAAGGCAATGATGAAAGTGTCGATATGTGTCTCGACGTTAAAGATTCTTGCAACCACAATGGTCGGATCCTCATAAGGGCCATGACCGCGACGTGCAGTCGCAGGTCGAACCATGACTGTCACACATTGGTCATAATGGCGGCTTATAACTGTCGCGCTTGCCCGCGTAAGCGGGCTCAGGAGTCTCGCCGTGAGCTTTACCCCCGCAAACCGCCTGTTTCCTCTCACTCGTCTGCGCCGTAATCGCCGCGACGACTTTTCCCGTAGGCTGGTGCGTGAAAACGTTGTCACCGTTGATGATCTGATTCTCCCCGTATTTGTCCTCGATGGTGAAAACCGTCGTGAATCCATCGCCTCGATGCCTGGCGTCGAGCGTCTCAGTGTCGATCTGTTGCTTGAGGAAGCCGAGCACTGGGTTGCGCTGGGCATTCCTGCACTGGCCTTGTTCCCGGTGACGCCGACCGAGAAAAAATCTCTGGACGGTGCTGAAGCCTGGAACCCGGATGGCATTGCGCAACGCGCCACCCGCGCCCTGCGTGACCGTTTCCCGGAGCTGGGCGTCATCACTGATGTGGCACTGGACCCGTTTACCACCCATGGTCAGGACGGCATCCTCGACGAAGAGGGCTATGTGCAGAACGACATCACTGTCGACGCACTGGTGAAGCAGGCCTTGTCGCACGCCGATGCGGGTGCTCAGGTGATCGCGCCGTCGGACATGATGGACGGTCGCATCCAGGCCATCCGTGAGTCGCTGGAACTGGCCGGGCACGTCAACGTGCGGATCATGGCCTACTCGGCCAAATACGCCAGTGCCTATTACGGGCCGTTCCGTGACGCGGTGGGTTCTTCGCTGAATCTGGGCAAGGCCAACAAGGCGTCCTATCAGATGGACCCGGCCAACAGCAACGAGGCACTGCACGAAGTTGCAGCTGACCTGGCTGAAGGTGCCGACATGGTGATGGTCAAGCCAGGCATGCCTTATCTGGACATCCTGCACAGGGTCAAGGATGAGTTCAAAGTGCCGACCTTTGTCTATCAGGTCAGTGGTGAATACGCGATGCACATGGCAGCAATCCAGAATGGTTGGCTGAGTGAAGGGGTTATTCTCGAGTCCCTCACAGCCTTCAAACGCGCCGGTGCCGACGGCATCCTTACCTACTTCGCTGTTCGCGCCGCTCAACTGTTGAAGGGGCAATAGCCTCACAGGATCATTCATGAATACCGAAGCACTCATCGAAGCCGCTGTTCAAGTCGATGTGCCGCAGGCGACGCCCGCGGTTGAACCTGACATCGAAGTAATCCCGGCCATTGAGGCGCCTGCCGCTGCGGTGCCCGCTATCGTCGCTCCGAACCTGGACGACAGCAGCCTGTATATCCACCGTGAACTGTCGCAATTGCAGTTCAACATTCGGGTACTGGAACAGGCGCTCGATGAGTCCTACCCGTTGCTGGAGCGGCTGAAGTTTCTGCTGATCTTCTCGAGCAACCTCGATGAGTTCTTCGAGATTCGTGTCGCAGGTCTGAAAAAACAGATCACCTTTGCCCGTGAACAGGCCGGTGCCGACGGTTTGCAGCCGCATCAGGCGCTGGCCAGAATCAGCGAGCTGGTGCATGGTCACGTTGATCGCCAGTACGCGATCCTCAACGACATTCTGCTCCCGGAGCTGGAAAAGCATCAGGTCCGCTTCATTCGTCGCCGTCACTGGACGGCCAAGCTCAAGGCCTGGGTACGTCGCTACTTCCGTGACGAGATCGCGCCGATCATCACCCCGATCGGTTTGGACCCGACGCACCCGTTCCCGTTGCTGGTCAACAAGAGCCTGAACTTCATTGTCGAGCTTGAAGGTATCGACGCCTTCGGTCGCGACTCGGGTCTTGCGATCATCCCGGCACCGCGTTTGCTGCCGCGTGTCATCAAGGTGCCGGAAGAGGTTTGTGGCCCAGGCGACAACTTCGTGTTCCTGTCGTCGATGATCCACGCTCACGCCGACGACCTGTTTCAGGGCATGAAGGTCAAGGGCTGCTACCAGTTCCGTCTGACCCGAAACGCCGATCTGGCGCTGGACTCGGAAGACGTGGAAGACCTGGCACGTGCCCTGCGCGGTGAGCTGTTCTCGCGTCGCTACGGCGATGCGGTACGTCTGGAAGTGGCGGATACCTGCCCTAAACATTTGTCGGACTACCTGCTCAAGCAGTTCAACCTGAACGAGTCCGAGCTGTATCAGGTCAACGGGCCGGTCAACCTGACGCGCCTGTTCAGCATTACTGGCCTGGACAGCCACCCTGAATTGCAATACCCGCCGTTCACGCCAGCGATCCCCAAACTGCTGCAGAACAGCGAAAACATTTTCAGCGTGATCAGCAAGCAGGACATTCTGCTGCTGCATCCTTTCGAGTCGTTCACGCCGGTTGTCGACCTGCTGCGTCAGGCGGCAAAGGATCCACACGTTCTGGCTGTGCGCCAGACGCTGTACCGCAGCGGTGCGAACTCGGAAATCGTCGATGCGCTGGTCGATGCGGCGCGTAACGGCAAAGAGGTCACCGCGGTGATCGAACTGCGCGCCCGTTTTGACGAAGAGTCCAACCTGCAACTGGCCAGCCGTCTTCAGGCTGCCGGTGCGGTGGTGATCTACGGTGTGGTCGGCTTCAAGACCCACGCCAAGATGATGCTGATCCTGCGTCGCGAAGCTGGCGAGATCGTGCGTTATGCACACCTAGGTACCGGTAACTATCACGCCGGTAACGCGCGTCTTTACACCGACTACAGCCTGCTGACCTCTGACGATGCGTTGTGCGAAGACGTCGGCAAACTGTTCAGCCAGTTGATCGGCATGGGCAAGACGCTGCGCATGAAGAAACTGCTGCATGCGCCGTTCACGCTCAAGAAAGGCATGCTCGACATGATTGCCCGCGAGACGCAGTTTGCGCTCGATGGCAAGCCAGCGCACATCATCGCCAAGTTCAACTCGCTGACCGATCCGAAGATCATTCGCGCGTTGTACAAGGCCAGTCAGTCCGGTGTGCGCATCGATCTGGTGGTGCGCGGCATGTGCTGCCTGCGTCCGGGCATCGCCGGGGTTTCGCACAACATCCATGTGCGCTCGATCATCGGCCGATTCCTGGAGCACACGCGCGTGTTCTACTTCCTCAACGGCGGCGACGAGCAGATGTTCCTGTCGAGTGCCGACTGGATGGAGCGCAACCTCGACAAGCGTGTCGAGACCTGCTTCCCGGTGGAAGGCAAGAAGTTGATTCTGCGTGTGAAGAAGGAGCTGGAAAGCTACCTGACCGACAACACCCACAGCTGGCTGTTGCAGCCAGACGGGCGTTACGTGCGCAGCACGCCGACCGGCAATCAGAACGCCCGAAGCGCCCAGGCGACCCTGCTGGAGCGCCTGAGCAACCCGGTTCTCAGCGTACGCTGAAGACGATGCCGACTCGGGTCAGCCACTCCGCTTCCAGCGCGAAGTCGGCCTGAGTCAGCTGGTTGTTTTCCAGCCAGCCTGTGGGGAACTCGGCGTCCAGATTCGGGCCGTCGGCACGCAGGATCACACGTGGCATCTCTTGGGTGCCACGAATGTGGTGAAACAGAATCGCAAAGCGCAACAACACGCACAGGCGAATCAGCTTGATGCCTTCTGCGCCGAAATCGGCGAACTTGTCCTTGGGAATATTGCGGCGATGACCGCGCACCAGCAGAGCGAGCATTTGCTGATCTTCGCGTGAGAAACCGGCAAGGTCAGAATGCTCGATCAGGTACGCGCCGTGCTTGTGGTAGTGATAGTGAGCAATGTCCAGGCCGATCTCATGCACCTTGGCCGCCCAGCTCAGCAGTTCGGCGTAGCTCTCGTGCTGCAATTCCCAGCTCTCGGCGACTTGCTCCAGCGCATGCAGCGCCTTGGCTTCGACGCGTGCGGCCTGTTCCAGATCAACATGGTAGCGCTCCATCAGCGAGCTGAGCGTGCGCTCACGCACGTCTTCATGATGATGACGGCCCATCAGGTCATACAGCACGCCTTCACGCAGGGCGCCTTCGCAGTGATCCATGCGCTTGAGCTCAAGCGCATCGAAGATCGCTTCCAGAATCGCCAGGCCTGCGGGGAAAATCGCGCGACGGTCTGGCTTGATGCCGTCGAAGTCGATCTTTTCGACGTCACCCAGCTTGAACAGCTTGCGCTTGAGCCAGGCCAGCCCTTCGGCATTGACCTCGCCAGCGCCGTAACCATTGGCTTTGAGCGCCAGGCCGATAGCGCGAATGGTGCCTGACGAACCAATGGCTTCATCCCACTTCAGGCGATGCAGCGCATGTTCGATGCTCATGATTTCCAAACGGGCGGCGGTGTAGGCCTGTGCGTAACGCGCGGGTGTCACCTTGCCGTCGCGGAAGTAGCGCTGAGTAAAACTCACGCAGCCCATCTGCAGGCTTTCACGCAGCAGCGGCTCAAAGCGCTGGCCGATGATGAATTCGGTACTGCCGCCGCCGATGTCGGCGACCAGACGCTTGCCGGGGGTGTCGGCCAGTGTGTGCGAGACGCCCAGATAAATGAGGCGCGCCTCTTCACGGCCGGAGATCACTTCCACCGGATGGCCGAGAATTTCTTCGGCGCGATGAATGAAGTCGTTGCGGTTGCGGGCTTCGCGCAGCGCATTGGTGCCCACGATGCGTACGGCACCGGGCGGTAGACCATTGATCAGCTGGGCAAAGCGTTTCAGGCAGTCGAGACCGCGCTGCATGGATTCTTCGGTCAACTGGCGTTCTTCGTCGATGCCAGCGGCCAACTGCACCTTCTCGCCCAGGCGCTCAAGAATGCGAATTTCGCCCTGATTGGCTTTCGCCACAACCATATGAAAACTGTTGGAGCCCAGGTCGATGGCGGCGATCAGTGAAAAATTCTTGGGTGTTGAGTGCGGCATGGTCAGGAAATCCAGTTCGATAACCGGACCATCGTGCCACGATCCATGCCTGCCGCCAACGCGAAGCTGTCCAGGCAGCGGAAATACCCGGTATTACTCTTGAACGTGGCGCATAGCTATCTGATCAACATTGCTAGGCATTCCACGCTGGAGCGTGCGGAACGATAATCCCAACTATCGTGCGGTGCTCCGCGTCGCATGCAGTTCTGGGAGCTCTGCGTCCTGTCTTGAGGGCGCGGCGCGGCGCAGATCTGTGACGCGGAGCGTCACGAACGGCATTCCCACGCTGGAGCGTGCGGAACGATAACCTCAACTATCGTGCGACGCTCCGCGTCGCATGCAGCTCTGGACGCTCTGCGTCCGGTCTTGAGGTTGCGGCGCGGCGCAGAGCTGTGACGCGGAGCGCCACGAACGGCATTCCCACTGGAGCGTGCGGAACGATGGCCCCGACTATCGTGCGACGCTCCGCGTCGCATGCAGTTCTGGGAGCTCTGCGTCCTGTCTTGAGGGCGTGGCGCGGCGCAGATTTGTGACGCGGAGCGTCACGAACGGCATTCTCACGCTGGAGCGTGCGGAACGATAACCTCAACTATCGTGCGACGCTCCGCGTCGCATGCAGTTCTGGACGCTCTGCGTTCGCTCTTGTCACGCGTGCTCTACGGTGCCGATGAAGTTCGCCAGTTCCGGGGTTTTCGGGTTGGCGAAGAGTACTTTCGGGTCGCCCACTTCATGCACCTTGCCCTGGTGCATGAACACCAGCTTGTCGCCCACTTCACGGGCGAAGCGCATTTCGTGAGTCACCATGATCAGGGTCATGCCGTCGGCGGCCAGCTGGCGCACCACGCTGAGCACTTCGTTGACCAGCTCCGGGTCCAGCGCCGAGGTGATTTCGTCGCACAGCAACACCTTGGGCGACATCGCCAGTGCGCGGGCAATCGCTACGCGTTGCTGCTGGCCACCGGACAGGCGATCCGGGAAGGCGTCGAACTTCTCGCCCAGCCCGACACGCTCCAGCATCTTTCTCGCCAGCTTCGCGGCTTCGGCCTTCGGCACTTTCTGCACGACCTGCGGCGCGAGCATTACGTTCTCGCCCACGCTCAGATGCGGGAACAGGTTGAACTGCTGAAACACCATGCCGACCTTCTGGCGCAGGGTGCGCAGATCGGCGCGTGCGGCGTCCAGGTATTCGCCATCGACCTCGATCACGCCATCGTTGATCGACTCCAGGCCGTTGAGCGTGCGCAACAGGGTGCTTTTGCCCGAGCCGCTGCGACCGATGATCGCCACGACCTGGCCTTCCTCGACCGACAGATCGATGCCTTTGAGCACGTGATGATCGCCATAGTATTTATGCAGGGCGGAAATTCTAAGCAGAGGCATGCAGTCTCCTTTCCAGATGGCGCGCGCACAGCGACAAGGGGTAGCACAGGATGAAGTAGCCCAGAGCAACGAAGCCATAGACCATGAAAGGTTCGAACGTAGCGTTGGCCAGCATGCTGCCGGTCTTGGTCAGTTCGGTGAAGCCGATGATCGACGTCACCGCGGTGCCTTTGACCACCTGCACGGAAAAGCCGACCGTTGGCGCAACTGCGATACGCAGCGCCTGAGGCAATATCACGTAGCGCATCTGCTCGAACGGGGTCATCGCCAGGCTGGCAGACGCTTCCCACTGGCCCTTGGAGATCGACTCCACGCAGCCGCGCCAGATCTCGGCGAGGTAGGCGCTGGTAAACAGCGTCAAGGCCAGCGCTGCCGCTGCCCAGGGCGAAATGTTCATGCCCATCAGGGCAACACCGAAGAACACCAGAAACAGCTGCATCAGCAGTGGTGTGCCTTGAAACAGTTCTATATAGAGCTTGGCGGTCACACGCGGGCCGGTTTTTTCCGAGGTACGCATGCCCATCACCAGCAAGCCGATCAAGCCACCGCCAATGAAGGCCACCAGCGACAGGGCAACGGTCCATTGCAGGCCGATCAGCAGATTGCGCAGGATGTCCCAGAGGGTGAAATCCATCAGCTGTTCCTCGATATGTAGCGACGCCCGATCCAGGCCAGCAGTTGCCGGATCAGCAGCGCCATGGCCAGGTAGATCAGCGTGGTCACAATGTAGGTTTCGAACGAGCGGAAGTTGCGCGACTGAATGAAGTTGGCAAAGAAGCTCAACTCTTCAGTGGCAATCTGCGAGCAGACCGCCGAGCCCAGCATCACAATGATGATCTGGCTGCTCAAGGCCGGCCAGACCTTGCTCAATGCCGGGACCAGGACCACGTAGCGAAACGCTTCATAACGATTCATCGCCAGCGCTGCCGACGCTTCAAGCTGTCCCTTGGGAATCGCCTGGATGCCTGCCCGAATAATTTCTGTCGAGTAGGCGCCCAGGTTGATGACCATCGCCAGCACCGCCGCCTGCCATTCCGTGATCTGCACGCCCAGCGATGGCAGGCCGAAGAAAATGAAGAACAGCTGGACCAGAAACGGTGTATTGCGGATCAGCTCGACATAGATCGCAAATATCGTCGCAAAGGGCTGGATCTTCCAGGCCCTCACGACGGCACCGACAATGCCGAGGCTGACGCCCAGCAGGGTGCCAATGGCCGTCAGTTCCAGCGTGAACAAAGCCCCGCGCAACAGCACATCAATGTTCTGCAGGACCGGTGTGAAGTCGAAGTGATAAGCCATTGGTGAATCCTGTGACCGGGAAAGCAGTGATCAGAGATCGGCAGGCAGCGGTTGCTTCAGCCATTTCTGCGACGCTTTTTCCAGCGCGCCGTCAGCCTTGGCGGCGTTGAGGATCTCGTCGACCTTGCCCAGCAGTTCCGGCTGGCCTTTGTTCACGCCGACATAAACAGGCGAATCCTTGAGTTTCACTTTCAGCGCTGGAATGCGCTTGGGGTTGCGCTCGCTGATAGCGACCATCACCACGTTGCCGCTGGCGATCAGGTCGGTCTGGCCAGCCAGGTAGGCGGCGATGGTCGAGTTGTTATCTTCAAAGCGCTTGATGGTTGCGCCTTCCGGTGCAACTTTCGACAGCTCGATGTCTTCGATTGCGCCACGGGTAACACTGATGGTCTTGCCTTTCAGGTCAGCGATGTCCTTGACCGGAGAATCAGGTGGGCCGAATACCGCCAGGTAGAACGGCGCGTACGCGCGGGAGAAATCGATGACTTTCTCGCGATCCGGGTTCTTGCCCAGGCTGGAGATCACCAGATCAACCTTGCCGGTGGTCAGGAACGGGATGCGGTTGGTGCTGTTGACCGGCGTCAGTTCCAGCTTGACCTTCAATTGGTCGGCCAGCAGTTGCGCGGTGTCGATGTCCAGGCCGCGAGGCTTCATGTCCGGGCCGACCGAGCCGAATGGCGGGAAGTCCTGCGGAACGGCCACCTTCAGGGTGCCACGCGCTACAACGTCGTCCAGGCCGTTGGCGTGGGCGGGTGTCTGGCTCAGCATCAGGCTGGCAAACAGTGCAGCAAGCAGGGCGCTGTAACGCTTGGTCATAGAAATCTCCGGGCGAAACGTAGGATGTTGGCCTGTCTCCAGTGCACAGCGCATGCCATCCGACGATGACGTGCCATAACTCAAGCTTTGCAGCGTGTTTATGGTCTTACTGGTCTGACCAGTCAAGGCGTGGTTCGCCCTGCTTTGGCGCGTTGAAAAGCGCTGCCGCCCCAGCACTGGGCGTCGCTTGCCGAATCTTCGGGATGGCGATAAAAGGGATTTTTACTGGACTGACTGGCCTGAACAGTGATGCCCCACACCTCACTCGCAGTACCCGAATCAGCCCTCCGGGCCATTCGCAAGTTGATTGCCGAGCAAGGCTACAAGCCCGGCGAAAGCCTGCCATCGCAACGCGATCTGGCTGTTTTGCTGGGAGTCAGTCGTGCTTCATTGCGTGAGGCCTTGTCATCGCTCAGCGCATTGGGAGTGGTCAGCGTTCAGCCGGGTAAAGGCGTGTTTGTGCAGTCCATTTCTGAACCAGAACAGCGCACGAGTGGTTTTTCCTGGCCTTTTGAGGCACAGGTTTCTCCGGCCGACACGTTTCAACTGCGTTACGCGCTGGAAGGCTTCGCCGCGGGTCTGGCGGCCGTCACCCTGACCGCTGATGAACGGGATGTGCTTGAAGACAATGTCGAAGCCATGCGTATGGAATTGCGTGCCGGTGACTTCGAGGCCGCAGCCCGGCTGGATTTCGAGTTTCACCGGCACATCCTGGTCGCCAGTGGCAATCAGGCCATGCTGGGAATCGTGACCGCAGGTGCCGACATCTTCCTTGAGAGCCAGAAAATGCCGTTCATACGTGCGGCAAGGGTCATGGAAACCTGGCAGGAGCACCGCAAGATCCTTCGCGCGCTGGCTCGGCATGCGTCGGGGCCCGCGCAAAAGGCCATGCAGGATCATATCCGTGGCGCAGCACTTCGCACCGGCATCGTGTTCGTTTCGCCTTCCAGCTGAGCCCCTGCCATAACTCCAGTCATGCACCACCATAGCCAGACTCAATGAACCTTCGCTTCCTGAATGACTTGCAGCCCGCTATGATGAGCGTCGTTTTTCGCCTATGACCTCGGAGACTTCCATGAGCAACGAAAAGATCAAACACGTCACCGACGCTAACTTCGAAGCCGAAGTACTCAAGGCTGAGGGTGCTGTGCTTGTAGACTACTGGGCTGAGTGGTGCGGTCCGTGCAAGATGATTGCCCCGGTGCTGGACGAAATCGCCGACACCTATGCAGGCAAGCTGACAATTGCCAAGCTGAATATCGATGAAAATCAGGAAACCCCTGCCAAGCATGGCGTGCGCGGTATTCCGACGTTGATGCTGTTCAAGAATGGCAACGTTGAAGCGACCAAAGTCGGTGCGCTGTCGAAGTCGCAGCTGGCCGCGTTTCTCGACGCCAACATCTGAGACGTTTCAAAGCCCCGCAAATTGCGGGGTTTTTTTCGGGCGCTGCACTAGACGCCTGGAAAATCCGGTGGTACATTCGGCCCCGCAACGGCTTCTCCGTTGCCCCCTGCTAGCCGTCGCCGACGCTCTCCTTTCGATTTAGTACGCGATCCTGTCGCCTTCTCTGCGGCGCGGCCTCATTAAGCCAAAAGCTTAATTTCCCCCTCCATACATGATTACGTCATTCCCCATATGAACCTGACTGAACTCAAGCAAAAGCCGATTACCGAATTGCTCGAAATGGCCGAACAGGCTGGCATAGAAAATATGGCCCGTTCGCGCAAGCAGGACGTCATTTTTTCCCTGCTCAAACGGCACGCCAAAAGTGGCGAGGAAATATCCGGTGATGGCGTGCTGGAGATTCTCCAGGACGGCTTCGGTTTCCTGCGCTCTGCAGACGCTTCCTACCTGGCCGGCCCGGATGACATCTATGTCTCCCCTAGCCAGATCCGCCGTTTCAACCTGCGTACCGGCGACACCATCGTTGGCAAGATCCGTCCACCAAAGGAAGGTGAGCGTTATTTCGCTCTGCTCAAGGTCGACACGATCAACTACGACCGTCCGGAAAACGCCAAGAACAAGATTCTGTTCGAAAACCTGACGCCGCTGTTCCCGACGATTCGCATGAAGATGGAAGCCGGTAACGGTTCCACCGAAGACCTGACCGGTCGTGTGATCGATCTGTGCGCACCGATCGGTAAAGGTCAGCGTGGTCTGATCGTTGCTCCGCCGAAAGCGGGCAAGACCATCATGCTGCAGAACATCGCGTCGAACATCACGCGTAACAACCCGGAAGTGCACCTGATCGTTCTGCTGATCGATGAGCGTCCGGAAGAAGTAACCGAAATGCAGCGCACCGTGCGCGGCGAAGTGGTTGCCTCGACATTCGACGAACCGCCAACCCGTCACGTACAGGTTGCCGAAATGGTGATCGAGAAGGCCAAGCGCCTGGTCGAGCACAAGAAAGACGTCGTTATCCTGCTGGACTCCATCACTCGTCTGGCTCGCGCCTACAACACCGTCATCCCGAGCTCCGGCAAGGTACTGACCGGTGGTGTCGATGCTCATGCACTCGAGAAGCCAAAGCGCTTCTTCGGTGCTGCGCGAAACATCGAAGAAGGCGGCTCGTTGACCATCATCGCCACCGCACTGGTTGAAACCGGTTCGAAGATGGATGAAGTCATCTACGAAGAGTTCAAGGGTACTGGCAACATGGAGCTGCCTCTGGATCGCAAGATCGCAGAGAAGCGTGTGTTCCCGGCCATCAACATCAACCGCTCCGGCACACGCCGTGAAGAGCTGTTGACCGCTGATGACGAGTTGCAGCGCATGTGGATCCTGCGCAAGCTGCTGCACCCGATGGACGAAGTCGCGGCTATCGAGTTCCTGATCGACAAGCTCAAGCAGACCAAGACCAACGACGAGTTCTTCCTGTCCATGAAACGCAAGTAACTGGCAGGCTGAAACAAAAAATGGTGTCCTTCGGGGCACCATTTTTTTTGCCCACGCGCCGCCGATTAGCTGCCTTGAAGGGCTGGAGCAGGTACGATGTGCGTCTATTTGGATAAATGGCCGGGTTAATGAAATTCAAAGATCTAAGGGATTTCGTGCAGCAGCTTGAGCAGCGCGGAGAGTTGAAACGCATCCAGATGCCGATCTCGCCTGTGCTGGAAATGACTGAAATCTGCGACCGTACCCTGCGTGCCAAGGGCCCGGCCCTGCTGTTCGAAAAACCGGTCGGCTTTGATATTCCGGTGCTGGGCAACCTGTTCGGCACGCCCGAGCGCGTGGCCATGGGCATGGGCGCAGAGGCTGTCAGTGAGTTGCGTGAAATCGGCAAGCTGCTGGCGTTTCTGAAAGAACCCGAGCCGCCCAAGGGCCTGAAAGATGCGTGGTCCAAGCTGCCCATCTTCCGCAAAGTCATCGCCATGGCCCCCAAGGTGGTCAAGGATGCACCCTGCCAGGAGATTGTCATCGAAGGCGATGACGTCGATCTCGGCATGCTGCCCGTGCAAACCTGCTGGCCGGGCGACGTCGCACCGCTGATTACCTGGGGCCTGACGGTCACCAAGGGCCCGAACAAGGAGCGGCAGAACCTCGGCATCTACCGCCAGCAGGTCATTGGCCGCAACAAGATCATCATGCGTTGGCTCAGCCATCGTGGCGGCGCGCTGGATTTTCGCGACTGGTGCGCCAAGCATCCCGGTGAGCCTTATCCGGTTGCCGTCGCACTGGGTGCTGACCCGGCGACCATTCTTGGTGCCGTGACGCCAGTGCCGGACAGCCTGTCCGAATATGCCTTCGCCGGGCTGTTGCGTGGGTCACGTACCGAGCTGATCAAGTGCCGTGGCAGCAACCTGCAGGTGCCAGCCAGCGCCGAGATCGTGCTGGAGGGTGTGATTCATCCGGGCGAGATGGCCAATGAAGGGCCTTATGGCGACCACACCGGCTATTACAACGAAGTCGACAGCTTTCCGGTGTTGACCGTCGAGCGCATCACGCACCGTATCAAGCCGATCTACCACAGCACCTACACCGGGCGTCCACCGGACGAGCCCGCCATTCTGGGTGTCGCGCTGAACGAAGTGTTCGTGCCGATTCTGCAAAAGCAGTTTCCAGAGATCGTCGATTTTTACCTGCCGCCTGAAGGTTGCTCCTATCGCATGGCGGTGGTGACCATCAAGAAACAGTACCCCGGTCATGCCAAGCGCGTGATGCTGGGGGTCTGGTCGTTCCTGCGCCAGTTCATGTACACCAAGTTCGTGATCGTCACCGACGACGACATCAATGCACGTGACTGGAATGACGTGATATGGGCCATCACCACCCGCATGGACCCCAAACGCGACACGGTCATGATCGACAACACGCCCATCGATTACCTCGATTTTGCCTCTCCGGTGTCCGGCCTGGGATCAAAAATGGGCCTGGACGCCACTAACAAATGGCCAGGCGAGACCACACGTGAATGGGGCAGGGCTATCGTCAAGGACGAAGCCACCACGCGCCGGGTGGACGAGATCTGGACTCAGTTGGGAATAGACTGATGCGCGTAACCTTGCAGCCGTCAGGTGCGGTGCTGGACACCCTGCCGGGCGAGCGGATTCTCGATGCTGCGCAGCGTCTGGGCTATGAATGCCCGCAGAGCTGTCGCAACGGCAACTGTCATATCTGCTCGGCCTTGCTGGTCGAGGGGCGGGTGATGCAGTCGGGTCAGACGCTTGATCACGGTGAGATTCATACGTGTGTAGCAGAGCCGCTTGAAGATTGTGTTGTGCTCTGGGATGGCGTGCTGGCCAAGGGTGAGCTGCCGGTGCGCAGCTTTGCCTGTCAGGTGAGCGAGTGTGTCGAAATCGGTGGCGATGTCTGGCGGGTAGGTTTGCGCGCCCCGGCAGGCAAGCCTCCGCGTTATCACGCCGGGCAGTACCTGATGATCGAGCGGGAGAATGGCGAGAAGTCGGCATTCTCCATCGCATCGGCACCGCACAGCGGTCGTGATCTGGAATTGCATGTACTGGCTCGTGAAGACAGTGCGCGCAGCCTGATCGAGCAACTGCAACGCAACAAAATGGCGCGGGTTGAGCTGCCGTTTGGCGATACCCACCTTGCCGAGCTGCCGGACGGGCCTTTGGTACTGATTGCTGCCGGTACAGGTATGGCGCAAATGAACAGTTTGCTTGAGTACTGTCGCTCAGCAGGCTTCAGTCACCCGGTGCATTTGTACTGGGGCGTGCGTCGGCCCGAGGACTTTTACCAGGTCAGCCACTGGGATGAGTGGGCGAAACTGCCGAACCTGTTCCTGCACAAGGTCGTCAGTGACCTGTGTGGCTGGGAAGGGCGTTGTGGTCTGCTGCACGAGGCGGTTTGCGAAGACATCAAGGACCTGTCGGCGGTTTACGTCTACGCCAGCGGCTCACCTGCCATGGTTTACGGAACGCTGGACGCTCTTGTCAGTGCCGGAATGGACGCCCACCAGATGCGCGCAGACGTATTCGCCTACGCACCGCGTCCGTGATGCCGGACTGACGGCTGCATAACTGGAGTGTAAATTGCTTTAGCTGCTTATAGCTTACGGCGATGTCAATTCGTCGCCAGACAACTTTTTGTAGAAACAGGCCTTTGGCCTGTGGCAACAACCGAACCACGACACCCTGATGCCGCTCACCCACGAGCGAGTCAGCGGGGCTCGGTAAAAACTGACAGTCAGACTGTCAGGGAGGCAAATGGAGAATCCAATCAATGAGTTGGCCGCTGCAGTGCATGACGGCCTTGGGCTGACGTATCCGCCCGTTATCGATCTGGGTCCGCAGCTTACCCGCGAGCAACTGCTCGCATCAATGGACGCCACCATGCGTCTTCATAAAGGCGGCCCGGTCTGGCTGTTCGCCTACGGCTCGCTGATCTGGCGTCCCGAGTGCACCGCCGTAGAGAGCCAGCGCGGTCGAGTGCACGGTTATCACCGCGGGCTTTACCTGTGGTCGCACGAGCATCGCGGTACGCCGGAGGTGCCGGGCCTGGTATTCGGGCTGGATCGCGGCGGTTCATGCACCGGTTTTGCCTATCGCCTGCCGGATGAGTGCCTGGAGAAATCGCTGCTGGCCTTGTGGGAGCGTGAGATGCCATATCCCTCGTATCGCCCGCACTGGCTCAATTGCCGCATTGAAGACGGCAGGAAGGTACAGGCGCTGGGCTTCGTGCTGGAACGGCATTTGCCCAGCTACGCGGGCAACCTGCCCGACAGTGTGTTGAGTCAGGTGCTGGCCAGCGCCAGCGGGCGCTATGGAACCACCCGCGAGTACGTGGAACAGACTGCCAAGGCCCTGCGTAGCCACGCCATGCCAGACCTGAATCTGGAGGCGCGGCTCAAGCGCTGCAAGTCAGAGACCGCCTGACCGGCCTTTGGGTCAGTCCTTGGTATCGCGCGAGGTGCTGGCGACCTGTTTGTGCCGCAGCGTCGGCGCAAGGAATGCCATCGCCAGAATGCACGCGCCGATCAGCAGCACAAAGCCGCCGTCCCAGCCGAAGTGGTCGACCGTGTAGCCCATCGCCGCACTCGCCGCAACCGACCCGCCCAGATAGCCGAACAGCCCGGTAAAGCCGGCTGCCGTACCCGCTGCCTTCTTCGGCGCCAGTTCCAGCGCCTGCAGGCCGATCAGCATGACCGGGCCATAGATCAGGAAGCCGATGGATACCAGCGCGATCATGTCGACGGTCGGGTTGCCTTCAGGGTTCAGCCAATACACCAGCGTGGCAATGGTCACCAGAAACATGAACACCATGCCGGTCAGGCCGCGATTGCCCTTGAAGATCTTGTCCGACATCCAGCCGCACAGCAGCGTGCCCGGAATACCCGCCCACTCGTACAGAAAATAGGCCCATGAGGTCTTGTCGACCGTGAAGTGCTTGGCTTCTTTCAGATAGGTTGGCGCCCAGTCCAGCACGCCGTAGCGCAGCAGATAAACGAACACGTTGGCCATGGCGATGTACCACAGGAACTTGTTGCGCAGCACGTACTTGACGAAGATTTCCCGGGCGCTGAATTCCTCTTCGTGGCTGGCATCGTAGCCTTCCGGGTAATCGTTCTTGTAGTGCTCGATAGGCGGCAGGCCGACCGATTGCGGGGTGTCACGCATGGTCGCGAATGCGAACACCGCGACCAGCAACGCAACCGCCGCCGGCACGTAGAACGCCGCATGCCAGTCGTTGGTCCAGCCCATGCCGAGCAGGAACAGCGGGCCGATCAGGCCGCCGCCAACGTTGTGCGCCACGTTCCACACAGACACCACGCCGCCGCGCTCTTTCTGCGACCACCAGTGGACCATCGTCCGCCCGCTCGGCGGCCAGCCCATGCCCTGGGCCCAGCCATTGATGAACAACAGCACGAACATGATCGTGACACTGGACGTCGCCCACGGCGCGAAGCCGAAGATGAACATGATCCCGGCAGATACCAGCAGGCCGAAGGGCAGGAAGTAGCGCGGGTTGGAGCGGTCTGAAACGATCCCCATGAGGAATTTCGACAAGCCATAGGCAATTGCGATGGCCGACATCGCAACGCCCAACTGACCACGCGTATAGCCCTCGTCGATCAGATACGGCATCGCCAGCGAGAAATTCTTGCGCAGCAGGTAGTAACCGGCATAGCCGATAA
Organism: Pseudomonas syringae group sp. J254-4; assembly: GCF_032586855.1. Classification (NCBI taxonomy): domain Bacteria; kingdom Pseudomonadati; phylum Pseudomonadota; class Gammaproteobacteria; order Pseudomonadales; family Pseudomonadaceae; genus Pseudomonas; species Pseudomonas syringae group sp. J254-4. Next base: position 125,055 of record NZ_JAWHOO010000002.1, read on the forward strand.
AGATGCCTGCGAAGATCTGCCAGCGCAGACGCCGATAAGTGCTATCGACCTTTTCTTCGGGAAGGGGTGCCTGATGCCTGGCAGGGCGGAAAAACCCAAACATGGAGAAGCTCCTGATTATTGTTTTTTTGCGAATGCGAATATTACATTTTCATTACAGAAAAAAGCAGTGCCTTTGGACTGATTTTTTGTAGGAGATACAGACGTTTTCCTGTTCTTTTATGAACATTTGGCGAGCGTTTGTATGTGTTTCAAAAGTTTGGGATGGGTCCTACAGGCGTATCGGAAGCCGCGTGCTTACTGGCCTTTCGGCAGACTTTTACCATCGTCGTCATTGCGCCGCAGCGGCGCACCACGACGATGAGCCCATACAACAATGAGAATTTTCGCCTTCATGATTGCCGTCGCACTGGCCCCGCACGTTGGCGCGACGGAGTCATTTCTGGTGCCGGTGTACACGCCGACACCAGTGTTTCCTCCTGAACTGGTCAAGACCCGCTACGCAGGCAAGGTCCGGGCACAGCTGTGGATAAACTCCGACGGTCAGGTCCGCGAAGTCAGGGCCGTAGAGAGCGGCCACCTGCAACTCGCCGAAGCGGTGGAGCAGGCGCTACGTCAATGGCGCTACAAGCCTTGGGTGGGAACAGTCGGCGCGCCGCCCATGACCACGATCACCGTGCCGGTGATTTTCGGCTCCCATGGCTATAGGCGTTTCAATACCGAAGTCACCGTCGGCCTGGGCAACATCCGTTGCGGTTACCTCAACCACGAAGTGAAGTCCGCCCGCCAGGACTATCCCAAAGAGCCGCTGAGTAAAGTCGACGTGTTCTGGTACACCGGGCAGGCGCTGTTCGGCAGTCATGTTGCCCACCTGCGTAGCGAGCCCCAACGCCAGGTCCTGCTTGAGCAACTGGGCGCCGCGATACCGATGATGGTCAGCAATTGCAGAAGCAATCCCGATCGTTTGTACGGCGACTATCTGCCAGCACCGATCAAGGCGTTGATGGTCGGGTTGGCTGAGCAAGCGGAGGGCAGCGAATGAGCCGTGTGCTGAGTGTGATCGTGTTGGCAGGGATACTCTCGGCGGGGACAGCACAGGCGTTGCCGTCGTATCCGGTGCCGTTGTATATGCCGGAGCCGGACTATCCGGCGTCGATGCGTTATGCCTTGGTAAAAAACAGTGTCACCGTCAGGATTTTCATTCAGGCCGATGGCGGCGTGCGCTTTCTTGAAGTGCGGGGGGCAACTGATCCGAGGTTCATCAGCCTGACCCGAAGTGCTGTTGAGCTATGGACCTTTGAACCCTGGGAGCCACCGGCCTCTCATCCCGAGGGCGAAGCAGTTATGGTCACGTTTACCTTCACAGGGCGACCACACACCAACCCGCCGCTGACATCCAATGCCGAGCTGAAGCAGGAGTTGTGCTGGCAGTTGAACAGGGAAATGTTCGAGGGTCGCAAATGGCGCAAGGACGTCAAGCCGGATGCGCTAATGCGGACAGAGTTATACCTGTCGAGCGGTCCGGTCATAGAGCAATTTCTCACCCTGGACGAACGTCAGGCATTGGTTGTTGAATTGCTGGAGGCGGCGCCGGGCATTATCGCCCAATGTCAAAAGAATCCGATGCGTAAGTATGTGGATTATTTGCCGGAGAATGTGAGGAAGGTGTTGTAGGAAGGGCGGGGCATCAGCGAAGTGCCAGTATCAAAGCAGTTTCAGAATGCAGCCCTGTGGTTGACGACGACCCTGTGTTTCATCAGAATGCTCGCGAGGGCTCAATAAGAGCAGGGCCTGCTCGATTCAATGACGATACCGGCGAGCAGGTGTGGATTGTGCGAGGCGTCACTCGTGCGGTAGCGGCAACTGGCGACAACGGTTGGCTTTCGACCCCTTTCAGGCCTCTTGTCTGGACGTGCTAAGCAAGCGCTGCGACTACCAGCCCTCTCGTACTCTGAAAAAGGCGCCTATGGCGCTTTTTTTGGTTTCAGAGTCCCTACTTTGATCGCCGGTCGCCTCCTAAGTATTTTGTAGGCGGTGACCACCGAGTAGAAAAATCCTCGTTCAGCTTCTTCTTGTGGCGACAAAATTGCGCACCCTCTGGCATTGCGTATGACCGTAAGTCGATGCCCATCACGCGTCTGATAACCCTCGCAATAAATCTGTGCACCTGCACTTAAAATTCCGGCAACAAATGCAGATACATCCTGAATGGTTTTGCAGCCAGACTTGGCCAGTTCATGACCGTGCCCCTGCCAAATGTGGTTGACTCCAAAACCGCTACTGAAGCCGAAATGCTTACCTACACGCAAATAAATTTCTCCGCCTGGCAAGGTCAGGTTGCGGCTTTCGTACATAGAAATGTAACCGAAGCTCAACTCTCCTGAGGTCGGGTGAGGGATGCAATAATCTTTGTCTAGAGTGGAAAAGTCATAAGCTGTCGGCATATCCGCAGTGGCCAAAACAGTCTGCGTTACCTGGTAAGCCAAGTCAGGCTCGGTCGGCGGCGTTAATGCTGACAAAATCAAGTCGTCCGTAACAAGCAAGGCCCGAGTCGGGAAAGCGGCTATTTTCTCACAGCTTTAATCGTGTTAACGGCGAAGTTGCTATCAGTTATTTCAAGGAGGCGGAGGTCAGGGTCGAGCATGATTTGAGTAGCGATCAGGTCTGTTTTGATGCCTTGTGTCAGTTCCACTTGATGCACAGTGCCGGGACCAAAGCGTCATCGCCTTGGTCCCGGCCTTGTCGCGAAAGATTAGTGAGTGGCGTTCATATGTTGAATTGTTTCAAGCTGGCTCAGTCCGAGCGCGCCGTGAGCGTTGATCGCGTTCGAGAAGTCTGTGATCGCGATTTCGATAGTGCCTCTCAGTACCTTGATTGCATTATCGATTTCTCGCGACGCTTCAGGTCCAAATGTCACCTCGACCGCATGGCGGGATTCGGCCTCTTTAGCGCGAGCTTCCTCGGCGTTGCGCAAGGCCAAAGCGTGCTTGGCTTCTTCGACCTGACGCTGTGCAAGTTGTAACGCGGCCTCTATGGCCCGCTGCTGCGCTGCTTGTTCCTCCGCGAGTCGTCGAGCTGCCGCTTCAGCCTCGGCTCTTGCGCGCGCTGCTTCTTCGGCTTGGCGGTGTGCGGCTTCTTGGGCCATGCGCTCGTTATACTCGCGTTCCTGTTCTATTAGCCGAGCATGCAGCGATTCGAGATTGCCTTTGAGTTCGTTTAGAAAGCGGATGCTCTCCATATGAAAACGGGCGTCTCCCGTCATATAGTAAAAATCAGTGGGCACCCCGCCTGGCATACCCCGCATCTGTGCGTTTAACTCAAGAGACGATTTATCCCAGGGATCAGTGCCCCACAAAAAATACGAATTGTCGATGTGGTCCTGTTGCAAGGGAGCGCGTTTGCTGGCAACCAGATGATTGATAGCGTGTATGTGTTTATCGGTTATATCGATGTAACGTGTTCCGTTCCAGTCGCCGACGTGAGCCGCAAGCTCGGCTTGCAGAAAGCCAGGTAATTGCTGGAGGTGATGATGTAATTCTTCCATGGATGATTTCCTTTTTTATAGTGTTAGAGCTGTTTGTGTATGGGGTTCTTACTCTTTGAATCCCGGCTTGCCATTTTTAGCTCGCCATTCTTTGATTGTTTTTAAAATACCCTCCGGGGTGTCCTCCTGACCTTCCTCGGGATAAAAGATTACGTCTGTTTGCGCTGGATGCTCTGTCACCTTTACAAAGTGCTTAACTAAACGATCCATGTGCTTAACAAACTCATCACCATGAAGTTGAATGTGTTGAGAAGAGAGTCCCCTCAAAAATTCCAGGAATTCTTCTTCGGTGTAATCTTCTAGCTTTTCTTTAAAGATCATTTTTTTGGCTCCTGTGATGATCAATATGTTGCCTTGGTGTCATAATAACCAAGTTGTCGATGTCATAAACCGCGCCGCCTTTTGAAATATAATTTTTATGATGGATTTCAAATCTCGTACGGCCTCCGGCTTGGTCGCTGAGTCTAGGGTGGGGCGCACCACCACCTCGCATTATTTCAAGGTTATTCTGAGTAAACTGTTTCCCTAGCTCGGGATCATCGGCTACGGCTATCCAGGTTGCTTTCCTCAGTGAAGCAAAATCACCAAATCGTCGTCCGCGCAGTTGATCTGCAATATGCGTCGGAATCGATGCGCCTTCTGCACGCGTTCTGTCTCCTAGCCAAACTCCAGTCACCGCTTCACCATACCCACTCGCAACCCCCGGAATCGACCTCGGGTCCTTGAACAGCAGGTAGCTATTCGGCAGCCCTGAATCAATCGGCGATATGAGAATGTAATCATCAGGATCATCTCGATCAATCGCCGGGTAAGCTTCAAGCTCGGGTACAAAAGGTGTCACCACGTTGCCTGGATCTTTCGGCAACGCGGGTGGCCCTGCGGGTGAGCTTGTCGAACTGTCCGCCGGTTGTGCTATTGGCGTCCATATAAGGGCCGGTGTCGATTCCCCGTCTCGGATAAACTCGTAGGAATTGTTCAGTGCGTTATACGTGAAAGTTCTTACGCGAACCTTGGTACCTACTTTCACGCCATCCGCAGCTACCCAGCGTGCAGCGCCGCTTGCGCCAGCTCCATCGGACGTCAGTCGATGAGGCACATCCAGCGTGCCTTTGACACTGGCAAGGTACTGCAGATCGATATGCGGTGGCAGGTTGAGCTGCGACAGAGGTGTGGCGATCACAGCAGGCGGCAGCTCTGAGTCGCCCAACGGTTGTGGATACATCGCCAGCAAGGTGACCAGATTGCTGCCAAGCGTTCTGGTCGCGATCCTGATGAGCTGGTCTTTCGCGATGTTGGTCGCAACGGTCCTGATGCCCGGTGCTGCGGTGGTGGTTGACGCGGGGGCAATAACTGACCACAGCTTGTTGATGCCAGCGGCCTGTCGGGATGATGTCCGATCTGCATCCTGACTCGCCGTTTTATCGGCTAGCGACAGTTCAGCATGGCGCATGGAAAGTGCTGCTGATTGTTCATTGAGCAGCGTGACCGACTCGGCAAGAAGCTTTGCTTCGTAGGTTTGAGATAACGCGTTTACCCACGCTTCATGGGCCTGCTGCACACGTAGAGGGTCACCCTGGCTGAAGTACACCAAATAGTTGAGGTGGTCCTTTTGTGTGGCATGGTCAAGTTCTTGACCGGTCAGACTAATAGCCTGAGTGCGACGCTCTTCCAGTAAAGGCTGTTTGGTTGCGAGTAAGTAGTTAACGCTGGTTTTTTTCTGAAGTATCAGCTCAAGAGCCTGCTTGTCGCCTGGGTAATCAACATTCAGGTCATGACCCGGCGCTATTTCTTTTTGAAGAGTATTCGGCAGCGACGCAGAAGCCAGTAAATAGTTTTGTGCAAATCCAGATTGTAACGACGGGTAGGCATTCGTCAGCGCTTCAAGAGCCAGTCGATGAGCCTGATCCTTTTCGGCCTGTGCACGTACTTGCGCTTCAATACGTTCTCGCTCGGCGGCTTCTGCCATTGCCTGGGCATGTGCCTCAGCGTCTAGTCTTGCGAGGTGGGCCGCGTGTTCTTCCGCTTGCCGCTGGGCCGAAGCCTGAGCTTCTGATCTGGCTTGAGCGCGAGCGCGGGCGCGTTTTTTGGCTCTTTTACTACTTGAGCCACCAAAGCCGCCGCTGAGTCCTCCATTGAAGCCACCACCAGTTCCACTGTTGAAGCCGAACGACCAATCGCCACCCTGGCGTGTTCTGGATCCGTGAGTAGCATCAGGGGCGCCGGGATGCTGAGGGCTGACCTTTACTTCAATTCCGCCGCCCGTGTTACTTCCAGGTCCAGTAATACTGGTATTTACGCTTTTGTTACCTCCCATGTTAGGTACTACGTATAGATGCTTTTGTTCTTGTTCATTAGGGTTTTGGTCTGCCATACATTAAGTCCTTGTTTGTGTATGGCGATACAGTATTTCCTCAAGAGTGGTTAGGTGGTGTAGATATATATTTTTCTTAACAGTTTCGACTTGATACTAACGATTTACTTAATAGTACAGGCTCAAGGCATCAATTCACCAAAACCACCACCTTCCCCACAGCCCTGCGCTCACCCAACAAATCAATCGCCTCCCCAGCCTTTTCCAGCGGATAAACCGTCGACACCAGCGGCTTCAATTTCCCTTCTTCAAACCACGCAAACAGCTGCTTGAAGTTCGCCGCATTGTCCTGCGGTTGCCGCTGAGCAAACGAGCCCCAGAACACGCCGACCACCGATGCGCCCTTAAGCAGGGTCAGGTTGACGGGCAGGTCCGGGATGCGGCCGCTGGCGAAGCCGACGACCAGCAGGCGGCCGTTCCAGGCGATGGCGCGGATGGCCTGGTCAAAAAGGTCGCCGCCGACCGGGTCGTAGATGATGTCGGCGCCGTTGCCGTTGGTGAGGCGTTTTACTTCGTCCTTGAGGCTGGTTTCGCTGTAGTTGATCAGTTCGTCTGCGCCTGCGTTTTTGGCGACTTCAAGTTTTTCAGCGCTGCTGGCGGCGGCGATGACGCGTGCGCCGAGGGCTTTACCAATTTCCACGGCGGCCAGGCCCACGCCGCCGGATGCGCCGAGCACCAGCAGGGTTTCGCCGGCTTGCAGGTTGGCGCGTTGATTGAGCGCATGCATGGAGGTGCCGTAGGTCATGCTGAACGCTGCAGCGGTGGTGAAGTCCATGCTCGTCGGTATCGGCAGTACGTTGTAACCGGGTACAGCGACCTGCTCGGCAAAACTGCCCCAGCCGGTGAGCGCCATCACGCGGTCGCCGGGCTTGAGATGGGTTACCTTTTCCCCGACGGCTGATATCACGCCTGCTGCCTCGCCACCCGGCGAGAAAGGGAAGGGTGGCTTGAACTGGTATTTGCCCTCAATGATCAACGTGTCGGGAAAGTTGACCCCGGCGGCGTGTACGTCGAGGAGGATTTCGTTCTTTTTGATCTCGGGGCCAGGCACGTCTTCAAGCACCAGCGTGCTGGCCGGACCGAAGGCTTTGCATAACAGGGCTTTCATTAGGCTATTCCTTTTTCGGTAATGGCCGATAAAGTGAGTTAAGTGGGTTCTCGGGTCAACAAGCATGGCCCGGCCTGATAAGCACACATAAGCTGTAAGCTACGTGGCAAACCGTATTAAGGAGTGGACTGTGAAAGCGTGGATTCTGGTATTGCTGGCCTTGTCATTGCCTGTCATGGCGCAAGAGGAAGCCAAGGAAGAAGGCGGCCCGCCCAAAGCGGCCTATGTCTCGCTGACGCCGCCGTTCGTGGGCAACTACGCGCTGGATGGCGGCCCCAAGCTGCGCGTCTACAAGGCTGACATCGCGTTGCGTGTAACGGGTGCCGATGCCGAGGCGGCGGTGAAACGCAATGACGCCTTGATCCGTAATCAACTGGTGTCGTTGTTCACTCAGCAGACGGTTGATTCCATGAGCAGTGCCGAGGCGAAGGAAAACATTCGTCAGGAAGCGCTCAAGCAGGTGCAGCGCGTCATGAACGATGAAGAAGGCAAGCCGATTGTCGAAGACTTGCTGTTCAATAACTTCATCGTTCAATAACGCGTGTCAGCGCAGTGCCAGGATCGCCGTCCATTGTTCGGCGGTAACCGGCATCACTGAAAGCCGACTGCCTTTTTGCACCAGAGGCAGTTGCTCCAGCTGGCTTTGTTGCTTCAGATAACCGAGCCCCAGGACGTTCTTGAAGATATCCACAAACTCGACGTCTATGGCGCTCCACGGGTTTTTATCCGCGCTGGCCTTGGCGTCGTGATAGTGGCTGTCGGGGTCCAGTGCAGTGGGGTCCGGATAAGCGGCTTTGGCGATTTTGCCGATGCCGGCGATTCCCGGCTCCGGGCAACTGGAGTGGTAGAAAAAGAATTCGTCGCCCTCTGCCATGCTCCTTAGAAAATTACGCGCCTGATAGTTGCGCACCCCGTCCCAGCGGGCGTTACCCCGTTTTTGCAGGTCGCTGATCGAGAATTCGTCAGGCTCGGACTTCATCAGCCAATAGGCCATTGCTCTCTCTCCAGAGACAAAAGTTCACGGTATTACCGACAGTTTGATGACAAACCGACAGTCGGCTTGCGCCACTATTTGCGTACTGGTTCACGTTACCGCAAAATGCCGCCCTTTAAAGCTCCACGCTGTTGCACGGCCTATACAAAAACCGATGCTGACATCGTATTGATTTGCCTAAGGAGGGCAGTCAATGAAACGCAAGCCTGATTTACTCTGGATTCTGGTTATTCTGTTTGGCTTGGGTGTCGTGACAACCGGTTATGCGCAAAGCTTATGGACCAGCAAGGATGACGCTCCAGTCGAAATCACTCAACAACAGCAAAAAATCCCCGGCAGGCATTAAGCCCTGCTTCTGCTCTGATCGTTGATTGCCCTGTTGGCTGAACGATCAGAGTATCTGTGTCAGATACCAGCCTTTATCAGATACCGTGCCTTGCAGCGGTACATCCCAACTGGCCTGCGCCAGTCGATCCACTTTCTGACATTCGTGAGCCAGCCCGAGTAGAACCGGTTTGCGCCAGGCCTTTCTGCGTGCCAGATACGCCAGGCTGCGGTCATAAAACCCACCGCCCATGCCCAGGCGACCGCCTTCGTTATCGAACCCTACCAATGGCATCAGCACCAGATCGAGTGCCCACACATGGCGTTGTTTCGTACGGTTGATAAGCGGCTCGGGGATGCGGAAGCGATTGGGGATGAATTTCTCGCCGGGACGCACGCGCTGAAAAACCATGCGCGTGCGCGGCCATGCATTGAGCACCGGCAGGTAAGTGGCCTTGCCGCGTCGTTGTGCTTCACGCAGTAACAGCCGCGGGTCGATCTCGCCATCCATCGGCAGGTACAGCGAAACATGTCGGGCACGTCGAAACAGCGGGTGCTGCGCCAATTGGCGGTAAACATCGCGGGCGGCTGCGCGTTGCTGGCTGCGACTCAACGCCCTGCGTGCCTTGCGTAGCTGGCGGCGCAGTTGTGGACGGGTGAGCGATTGGGCGCTGATCATGAGCAGAAGGTCATGCAGGCTGATCCGGGAAGGGTGTTGAAACCAGGGCAGGATCGTCGTTGCCAGACAGCAGGGCTGGCAACGAACTGAATATGGACTCCCCGACGAACCGCTGTCGGTTTAGCCCTTGAACCCGAAAGTTCAAGGTGGAGATTGCAGGAGGTTTTAAGGCTTTCCGTCGAGCGGACATGCACACCAACCCCAACGTGCAACCCCCGTGGTTGTGCGTATCGGCTCAGGGACATGACCGACTGGCAAGCACTCCAGGGAGCAGCGCGAGTATACAGAAATGCCCCGCAATAATCAGCCCCGAGTTGAATCCGGTGTGCCGGGCGTGTCTGTGGCCAGCACCAGATCGACCTTGTCGAGCAGATCGCGGACCTGTTCGCGAGTCGAACCGCTGGTCTGTACGTCAGGCAAATGTTCTTTATGCAGCAGGTCGTGAGTGATGTTGAGCGCGGCCATCACGGCGATGCGATCGGCACCGATGACTTTGCCGCTGCTGCGGATTTCACGCATCTTGCCGTCCAGATAACGGGCGGCGCTGACCAGGTTGGTGCGCTCTTCCTGAGGGCAGATGATCGAGTATTCCTTGTCGAGGATCTGAACGGTAACGCTGTTGCCATTGCTCATGAGTCTTGCTCCAGGGCTTTGAGGCGCGAAATCATTGACTCGACCTTCTGCCGGGCGATTTCGTTTTTTTCAATGAGTTGGGCGCGTTCCTCGCGCCAGGTCTTTTCCTGAGCTAATAGGAGTGCATTTTGGCCTTTAAGTTGCTCGGCATACTTCAGGAGCAGCTCCACACGTTTCATCAGCGCTTGCAGGTCGGTGTCTTCCATTGTTTTCCACTGAATACTTTCTGATGAATGGCAGGGGAGGCGATGCTTGTGCTCAAGCTCGAACCGCCGTCCGGGTGATCTTGTCGCGCGGATAGTCTAGGATACAAGGCCTTCATTCTAGACATTGCGCCGTTTGGCGACTAGCTACCCATGCCCATTCAGAATTCTCCGTACAAAGCGTTCGCCACTCTGCTTAACAGTGGCGGTCACCAGGTATCCCCTGCCGAGCTGCATGGCCTGCTGCTGGGGCGCAGTTGCGCAGGTGCCGGTTTCGATAACGAAGGCTGGTTTGCCGATGCTTCGGTGCTGCTGGAAACCGAGCCGCAAGAAAATATCCGCCAGGCGCTTATCGGCTTGCAAGAGATGGTCAAGGGCGAACTCACCGGTGACGACATGACCGTCGTGCTGTTGCTGCCGGGCGACGAAGAGCCGCTGACCGAGCGTGCTGCCGCACTGGGCCAATGGTGTCAGGGGTTTCTGGCAGGCTTCGGTCTGGCCATTGGCGACAAGACCCTCGGCACCGAAGCCAAGGATGTTCTTGAGGATCTGGCGGCCATTGCCCAGGTTCAGGACGCACTGGACGAGTCCGAAGACGGCGAGACCGACTATATGGAGGTCATGGAATACATGCGCGTAGCGCCATTGTTGCTGTTCACCGAATTCAATGAGCCTGCTGCGCCGCAACCCAAGCCTTCTCTGCACTGATTGCCCATCACTGCGACACCGCGCCGCGCTGACGACAGTGCGGCCCGGTAGACTCCATCAGGACTCCTGCTGCCCATGATTCAGATCCCGAAGTCCGAATACGCCCGCCGCCGCAAGGCTCTGATGGCTCAGATGGAGCCGGACAGCATTGCCATCCTGCCCGCTGCTGCGGTTGCCATTCGCAATCGTGATGTCGAGCATATCTACCGGCAGGACAGTGACTTTCAGTACCTCAGCGGCTTTCCCGAGCCGGAAGCGGTGGTGGTGCTGATTCCCGGACGCGAATATGGCGAGTACGTTTTGTTCTGCCGTGAACGCAACCCCGAGCGCGAATTGTGGGAAGGTCTGCGCGCCGGACAGGAAGGCGCGATCCGCGATTTCGGTGCAGACGATGCATTCCCGATCAACGACATCGACGAAATTCTGCCGGGCCTCATCGAGGGCCGTGACCGGGTGTATTCGGCGATGGGCAGCAACCCTGAATTCGACCGGCACCTGATGGACTGGATCAACGTGATCCGCTCCAAGGCGCACCTCGGTGCTCAGCCGCCCAAGGAATTTGTCGCGCTGGATCATCTGTTGCACGACATGCGCCTGTACAAATCGGCGGCGGAAATCAAAGTCATGCGCAGCGCGGCGGACATCTCTGCGCGTGCCCATGTGCGAGCAATGCAGGCCTGTCGCGCAGGCCTGCACGAGTTCAGCCTGGAAGCCGAGCTGGATTACGAATTTCGCAAGGGCGGTTCGAAGATGCCTGCCTACGGCTCGATCGTGGCCTCGGGGCGCAACGGTTGCATCCTGCATTACCAGCAGAACGATGCCGTTCTCAAGGATGGCGATCTGGTGCTGATCGATGCGGGCTGCGAAATCGACTGCTATGCCAGTGACATCACCCGGACGTTTCCGGTGAGCGGCAAGTTTTCTCCCGAACAAAAAGCCATCTACGAGTTGGTGCTCAAGTCTCAGTATGCGGCTTTCGAGGCCATCGGCCCCGACAAGCACTGGAACCAGGCGCACGAAGCGACGGTCAAGGTGATTACCGCAGGGCTGGTCGAGCTGGGTTTGCTGCGAGGCGACGTCGATCAGTTGATCGAGAGCGAGGCCTACAAGATGTTTTACATGCACCGTGCCGGTCACTGGCTGGGCATGGATGTACACGACGTCGGTGAATACAAGGTCGGCGGCGAGTGGCGTGTACTGGAGGTCGGCATGACGCTGACTGTTGAACCCGGGATCTACATATCCCCCGACAATCTGGACGTCGCGAAGAAATGGCGAGGTATTGGTGTGCGAATCGAAGACGACGTGGTTGTAACCAGGCAGGGCTGTGAAATTCTGTCCGGTGGCGTGCCCAAGACCGTCGCCGAGATCGAGGCGCTGATGGCGGCTGCAAAGGCGCAGGTCGCATGAGCCGCTTTAATATTGCCATCGTCGGCGGCGGATTGGTGGGCGCAAGTCTCGCGCTTTCACTGCAGGCCGGTGCCAGGGCACGTGGCTGGAAGATCGTGCTCATCGAACCCTTTGCGCCGGGTGAAGCCTGGCAGCCCAGCTACGATGCGCGTTCTTCGGCACTGTCGTTCGGCTCGCGACGCATCTATGAGCGGCTTGGCCTCTGGCAGCAGATATCCCGCCGCGCCGAACCGATTCTGCAAATTCAGGTCTCGGACCGTGGCCGCTTCGGCGCTACCCGTTTGTCTGCGATCGAAGAGGGTGTTCCGGCGCTCGGCTACGTAGTCGAGAACGCCTGGCTCGGTCAGGCACTGTGGGCGGCGCTGGATCGTGATGTCGTCAGTTGGCGTGTGCCGGCCGAGGTCAGGCACATGCAGCCGCTGGCCGATGGTTATCGCCTGAGCCTCAGTGACGAAACCGAACTGGATTGTGATCTGGCCGTGCTGGCCGATGGCGGTCGCTCCAGCCTGCGCGAGCAGCTGGGTATTGGAGTGCGGCAACGGCCCTACGACCAGCATGCGCTGATTGCCAATATCACGCCGAGCGAAGCTCACTGCGGGCAGGCGTTCGAACGTTTTACCGAGGACGGGCCGATGGCGCTGCTGCCATTGCCGGAAAACCGCTGTGCGCTGGTCTGGACGCGTCCGGGCAACGATACCCAGCGCCTGGCCGAGCTGGACGACCGCAGTTTTCTGGAAGAGCTGCAGGGCGTGTTTGGCTATCGCCTGGGCACGCTGCGTCAGGTCGGTGCACGGCATGTCTACCCCCTGGCGCTGATCGAGGCCGAAGAGCAGGTGCGTTCGCATCTGGTGATTCTGGGTAATGCGGCACACAGCCTGCATCCGGTTGCCGGGCAGGGGTTCAATCTGTCCTTGCGTGACGCCGATGCACTGGCCGAGACGCTGCTGGACAGCGCCGCGCCGCCCGGTGAGTTGTCTACTCTGCAGCTCTACCGTGAGCGTCAGCGTCAGGATCAGCAATTGACCGTGGGCTTCTCCGACAAGGTGACACGCCTGTTCGGCAGCTCCCGGTCGGCGGTTGCCGCCGGGCGTAACGTCGGGTTGCTGGGCCTGGACCTGTTGCCAGCCGCCAAGCGCTGGTTTGCCCGTCAGGCGATGGGCCTGGGGACTCGATCCGATGTGTGAATCACACACTTTAAACACACGGCTTCGGCCGCAAGCGAGAACGGTTTGACCATGGAAACGCGCGCAGATGTGCTGATTGTCGGAGCCGGAATGGTCGGCAGTGCCCTTGCTCTGGCGTTGCAGGGCAGCGGTCTTGATGTGCTGGTGGTCGACGGTGGGCCGCTGAGCGTCAAACCCTTTGACCAGCACTCGGCTTTCGAGCCACGCGTCAGTGCCTTGTCGACAGCCAGTCAGCGAATTCTTCAGCGGCTGGGCGTATGGGAAGGCATCGCGGCCCGCCGCATCAGCCCCTACGCGCACATGCAGGTCTGGGATGGCAGCGGCACCGGGCAGATCCACTTCTCTGCCTCCAGCGTGCACGCTGATGTGCTGGGCCATATCGTCGAGAACCGTGTGGTGCAGGATGCGTTGCTCGATCGCCTGCATGACAGCGACATCGGCTTGCTGGCCAATGCGCGGCTTGAGCAGATGCGCCACTCCGGAGATGACTGGCTGCTGACCCTGGCCGACGGTCGCCAGTTGCGTGCACCGCTGGTGGTGGCGGCCGATGGTGCCAATTCCGCCGTGCGCCGGCTGACCGAAACGCCGACCCGTGAATGGGATTACCTGCATCACGCCATCGTCACCAGTGTGCGTACCGCTGATTCCCACAGGAAAACTGCCTGGCAGCGTTTTACCGACGACGGCCCCTTGGCTTTTCTGCCACTGGAGCGTGAGGGCGAGCACTGGTGCTCTATTGTCTGGTCAGTCACACCGGCTGAAGCCGAGCGCCTGATGGTGCTGGAAGATGACCTGTTCTGTCGTGAACTGGAGCAGGCATTCGAGGGGAGTCTGGGCCAGGTAGTGTCTGCCGATGAGCGCGTTTGTGTGCCACTGCGTCAGCGTCATGCCAAGCGTTACGTTGCCAGGGGGTTGGCGCTGATTGGCGATGCGGCACATACCATTCACCCGCTGGCCGGGCAGGGCGTGAACCTGGGTTTTCTCGACGCAGCCGTGCTGGCGCAAGTCCTGACCCACGCTGCCGGGCGTGGCGAACGCTGGTCTGACCTGCGCGTGCTGGGCCGCTACGAGCGTCGTCGCATGCCGCACAACCTGGCATTGATGGCCGCAATGGAAGGCTTCGAACGGCTGTTTCAGGCCAACCAATTGCCACTGCGCTGGTTGCGTAACACCGGTTTGAAAATGGTCAACCGGATGCCCGAAGCCAAGGCACTGTTCGTGCGCGAAGCGTTAGGGTTGTCGGGAGATTTGCCTGAGCTGGCGCGGATTGAGCCCGCCACTACCCTATAGGGTCGGATGCGGAGCGTCGGCACGATAGTTGATGATCGTTCCTCACGCTCCAGCGTAGGAATGCCTTGCGTGTGCGCCGCGCCGCTTAATCAAGAGAGGACGCAGAGCGTCCAGAACGGCATGCGACGCGGAGCGTCGCACGATAGTTGATGATCGTTCCTCATGCTCAGCGCACCAATCCGTTGCGATACTGCCCCGGTGTCAGTCCGGTCCAGCGTTTGAAGGCGCGGCTCAGGCTGGTTGTGTCGGTAAAGCCCAGCAGGTAGGCGATTTCGCTCAGCGAGCTGTGCGGGTCGTTCATGTGCAGCAATGCCAGGTTCTGGCGGCATTGATTGAGCAGCAGGTCGTAACAGCAGCCCTCGTCGGCCAGATGACGTTGCAAACTGCGCGTGCTCAGGTGCAGGGCTTCGGCGATGGTTTTTGCGGTGGGCTCGCCATCCGGCAGAAGGGTTTCGATGGCCGAGCGCACGCGCTGTTCCCAGATCAGCGAAGGTAACGGATCGCCCCTGGATTCCTGCCCGTTTACCTGTACCGGGCCGTCGTCCAGGTGGCTGTCGAACTGATCACCGCCAAATTCCAGCAAATTCTCCTGCGCCGCAAACATCACCGGTGAGCGGAACAGATCCTGCCAGGGCTGCGGGTTATCAGGCGCGGGACGTTGCAGATGCACCGCCAGCGGCGCGTAGCTCCTGCCTAACCGGTTGCGGCAGGTACGCACATAAATGGCGGCGAATGCATCCAGCAACTCATGAGCGGGCAACTGACACGATTTCGGCGTGCCGAAGCGGAATTCATAGCGCTCGCCCACCGTTCTGAAATCCAGCTCCAGAGAGTCCTCGGCCATTGAGCGGTAACGTACGATGCGCTCGAAAACCTCGCGCAGTGAACCGCTGGCCACCAGCGTATAGCCCAGCGCGTGGAACGACGTGGGGCTGACAAAACGCGAGACACGTAAACCCAGGGTTGGATCGAGGCAGGCCTGTACCGCTCGCTGCCAGAGGGCGGCGGTGATGTCTGAGGGAAACTGTGCTCCGGGATCATCCAGCATATGCGGGTCTATGCCCGCGCTCTGGCACAACGCGTTGCTGTCCACGCCCAAGGCATCGAGCTGCTTGCGCAGTGCAGGGGTCCAGCTGGCGAGACTGCTTGGCTCAGGCATGTGGACGCCTCTCCCTGACATGAGGTGATTCAGCGTCTAGCAGTGCGGACAAGGTTTCACGGGGCATTTCCCTTGCCTGACGCCGTGACCAAGAATGAAAGCTTTTGTGACAGTTGTGCAAGCCTTATAGACGCGTTTCTTGCCATCGGGCGGCAATCGTCACGGTCGGGAGAGCGTCGGGCAGCGCTGAATAGGTAAAAGCGGACTATGAACACGCTTCGATCAAGCAGTTATCGTATAACAAAAAATCCGAGCCTTCCCAGTAAAACTCCGATAACCGCTATTCAGCGGAGGCCTGGCGTTTATGTCATTTGACACTGGCATGGCAAATGACTATAAATGCGCCATGTTGTACGACAACCTAAGACTTGCAGAAAATTACAACCACAAAAATAATTCAAAGAGTAACAAGTCCATGACCAGTCTGATTTCTCAGGCAGTAAAAAAGTTTATATCCCCCATTTTGTCGAAATTTTCGCACGATTGTCGGCGAATTACCTCGATAACCCTGCTTAAAAAGCCCGTAACCTGAAGTTACATAAAACCAGCCGCCTCACGGTCATGGCCGCGGGACGCTCATCGCCAATCTAAAAATAAACAGGGTGAAGAGATGAAAATAAAAGGCATTCGATGGTGGATGGTGGGGCTGGTAACAGCTGGCCTGGTCGTCAACTACCTTGCACGCAACACGCTGTCCGTCGCAGCGCCGACGCTCATGAGCGAACTGAGCATTTCCACCGAGCAGTACGCGCACATCGTTGTCGCCTGGCAGCTGTGCTACGCCATCATGCAACCGGTGGCGGGCTACATCATCGACGCCATCGGCACCAAGATGGGCTTTGCGATTTTCGCCATTGCCTGGTCGGCTGCCTGCGCTGCCGCAGCGTTCGCAACGGGCTGGCAGAGCCTGGCCATCTTCCGTGGCATGCTCGGGCTGACCGAAGCGGCGGGCCTGCCCGCAGGCGTCAAGGCCACGACTGAATGGTTTCCAGCCAAGGAGCGTTCAGTCGCCATCGGCTGGTTCAACATCGGTTCGTCGTTCGGTGCATTGCTTGCGCCCCCGCTGGTGGTTTGGGCCATTCTGCAAAGCGGCTGGGAGCTGGCGTTTCTGATTGTCGGTGGTCTGGGGATCGTGTGGAGCGGGCTATGGCTGCTGTTGTACAAGCACCCGCGTGACCAGAAGCGTCTGGGCGATGCCGAACGTGACTATATTCTCAGCGGCCAGGAATCGCGCCTCAAGGATGCACCTGCCCAGAAAGGCAGTTGGAAACGCCTGTTCAAGAACCGCAATTTCTACGCTATCGCTTCGGCGCGCATCCTGTCCGAGCCTGCCTGGCAAACCTTCAACGCGTGGATCCCGCTGTACCTGATGACCGAACGCCACATGAACATCAAGGAAGTCGCGATGTTCGCCTGGCTGCCGTTTCTGGCGGCTGACATCGGCTGTGTACTGGGCGGCTATCTGAGCCCGCTGTTTCACAAATACTGCAAGGTGTCGCTGTTCACATCTCGCAAGATGGTCATGCTGTTCGGCTGTTCGTGCATGATCGGCCCGGCCTGTATCGGGCTGGTCGAAAGCCCTTACACCGCTATCGCATTGCTGTGCATCGGCGGTTTTGCCCACCAGACCCTGTCGGGCGCGCTGTATTCGATCACCTCGGATTCATTCGGCAAGAACGAGGTGGCCACAGCGACCGGGATGGGCGGAATGTTCGGCTTTTTCGGGGCGGCGGCGTTCACCATGGTGTTCGGCGTGCTGGTCACCAAAATCGGCTACAGCCCGCTGTTCGTGGTGCTGGCGATTTTCGATATTGTCGCCGCCATTGTGGTGTGGACCGTCGCCCGCGAAGTGCCGCAGAACGACGAGGCCGTGGCGCTGAGCGTTGATGAATCAGGTTCTCGAACTGTTCCCGCAACGTGAGGCCGTCGTAATCCTGTAACGAAGTGCGGATATTCTCTGCTCTGAAAGTGATTTTTTATTAGAGGCCGTTCCTCGAAGGCAGGGGACGGCTTCTTTTTTTATCTGATAGCTGATATTCGTTTTAGGAATTAATAAATAGCTTCTTATTCCTTAGCGAATATAACTTCCATCCCTATACTCGTCTCATGAACGCATACATGCAGGAGGCGAATCCATGCATAACGAGTCGATCCGGTATCTGATCGTGCCAGGCTGGCAAGGGTCTCCTGATGATCATTGGCAGACCCACTGGCAAAACAGCCTGCCCAACAGTACGCGCGTGGAGCAGGCCGACTGGCTCAAACCACGCCGTGAGGACTGGGTGGGCGAGTTGCAACGCACGATTGCAGCGCACAGCACGCCGGTGATCCTGATCGCTCACAGCCTGGGTTGCGTGACAGTAGCGCATTGGGCACAACTCGCACCGCTGGAGACCCTGCGTCAGGTGCAAGGCGCGTTGCTGGTAGCACCTGCCGACGTCGAACGTCCGAATTGCCCGCCTGCATTGCGTAATTTTGCGCCGATCCCTGATGATCTGCTGCCGTTTCCGACACAGATTGTCAGCTCTGACAATGACCCTGCGGTCAGCTCCCAGCGCGCCATGGAAATGGCCCGTCACTGGGGCGCGGAAGTCGGGTTTCTGAGTCAGGCCGGGCATATCAACGTCAAGTCCGGTCATCAGCGCTGGGAGCAGGGGTTCGCCTACCTGTACCGGCTGCAAAACCGTCTGGAGCAGCATGCGCGTCGGCGCGCATGAGCGGCAGCTTGTTTATCGACCCAACGGGTCCTGTCTTTTAAACGCTTGAGCCGTCGCAAGGGCTCAGGCGGGAGTGTGTCATGAGCCTTCACGAAAATTTCGGTCAGCCGCTGCTGACTTTCCCCGATGCAGAAAAAAGCCCGCTGAGCATTCGTGCCAAGGCGCTGGTATTCATCGACCCGCGCTCGCGCCGTTTACGCGAAGAAATGGAACAGCTGGCGCCTCGTTCGCTGCCGGTCTTGATCCGTGGCGAGTCCGGGACCGGCAAGGAATTACTGGCGCGGCATATTCATCGCGGCAGTGATCGCTCGGGCTTGTTCGTTTCAGTCAACTGCGGTGCCATCAGCCCGACTTACGCCGATGCGGAGTTGTTCGGTTATGCCGCCGGAGCGCACAGCGGTTCGGTCAGCAGTCGGGCCGGCTGGTTTGGCTCGGCCAACGGCGGCACTTTGTATCTGGATGAAATCGGCGACTTGCCGCTGCCCATTCAGGTCAAGCTGCTCGCCGCCCTGGAAAACCACGAAGTCACGCGAGTGGGCGCGCACCAGCCGAGCCCGGTCGATGTGCGTCTGGTAGCCGCCACCAGTATCGATCTGGCACAGGCGGTGGCTGCCGGAAAATTTCACGAGCGGCTTTATCACTACCTGAGCGAGGGCCGTCTTGACCTACCGGCGTTGCGCGAGCAACCGGGCAATATCCTGCCGCTGGCCGAATATTTTGTCGGTATCTACAGCCAGCGCCTCAGCCTGCCTGTGCAGCTGATCAGCGAAGACGCGCAGCGCACGCTTGAAGCCCACAGCTGGCCCGGCAACACCCGTGAGCTGGAGAACGTCATTCACTTTGCCTTGCTGGTCAGCAGTGGCGACGAAATTCGGGCTGAAGATATCAATCTGCCGGATATTGCCGCGCCGCTGACGCTGATCGAGCGTCAGGCCAGGTTGTTGGTCAGCAGCGGGGATCGCGAGCAGCTTTGCGCGCTGCGGCGATTGCTCGAAACGGTGACGTCGCAGCTTGAGCAGAACCCTGCGTGAAGGCGTGAGACAAAAAGATATAAGTACTCGATTAAAAAGTCTTTTATCGGAATATAAAATCTCGGTAATGTCAGCATGATGTCGCAGGGTTTGGATCGCGCGACGGCAAACCATTGAGTAATAAAGCGTCATTTTCTGATGACGCTCCCGGATTTCGCTAAGGACATTGCATGAAAAAGACGTTTCTGATGACCGCTCTGGCGGCTGCGTTCTCGATTGGCCTGGCTCACGCAGGCGAAAAACTGGTGGTCGGTGCAACGCCCGTGCCGCATGCGGAAATCCTGAAGCTGATCCAGCCGACCCTGGCCAAAGAAGGCGTGGACCTGGAAATCAAGGTCTTCACTGACTACGTGCAGCCAAACGTTCAATTGAGCGAAAAGCGTCTGGATGCCAACTATTTTCAAACCAAGCCTTATCTGGATGGCTTCAATAAGGGCAAAGGTACCAATCTGGTGACTGGCGTGGGCGTACACGTCGAACCGTTCGGCGGCTACTCCAGCAAGTACAAGAAACTGGCTGATTTGCCTGAAGGCGCAACCATCGCCATTCCAAACGAAGGCAGCAACGCAGGCCGCGCGCTGTTGCTGTTGCAAAAAGGTGGCCTGATCACCCTGAAGGATCCGACCAACGCCCTGTCCACGCCGAAAGACATCGCAACCAACCCGAAGAAATTCAAATTTCGCGAACTGGAATCGGCTGTACTGCCACGTGCGTTGAAGCAGGTTGACCTTGCCCTGATCAACACCAACTACGCGCTGGAAGCCAAGCTCAATCCGAAGAAAGACGCGCTGATCATCGAAGGTGCCGATTCGCCGTACGTTAACTTCCTCGTCACCCGCGAAGACAACGCTCACACCGACGCCATCGAAAAACTGTCGAAAGCGTTGACTAGCCAGGAAGTCAAAGACTTCATCAACAAGAAGTACGACGGCGCGGTACTGCCTGCGTTCTGACCCACTGAGTGTCGTGCGTAATCCAACTATCGTGCGACGCTTCGCGTCGCATGCCGTTCTGGAAGCTCCGCGTCCGGTCTTGAACAGGCGGCGCGGCGCAGACCTGTGACGCAGAGCGTCACGCAAGGCATTCCTGCGCTGGAGCGTGAGGAACGATCATCTCACTGTCGGGCGACGCTCCGCGTCGCCCCACAATTCCCCGCCATAAACTCCCCCGAAAACGCTTTCTCGACAAAACGTGTCGAGTCCGGCAGCGAGCCATTCACCGCTCCCGAGTGATCCAGCTGCGGGTAGTAATGCCACTCGATGCGGTCGCCGACCTTGCACGCGTCTTTCACCAGCGCGATCTGGCTGCGAACAGGTGAAATGACATCCTTGCCTCCCGTACCGATAAAAACCGGAATGTCCGACTTTAACGTCGGGTAGTCCGATTGGCGATTGACCTGATCAAGCGCCTTATCGGGTGAGCGTTTGAAACTGTTGTTGAATGTCAGTCCATCCGCGACCACCTTGCGCTCGATGGCTTGCAGGCATTCACGCTGACTGGTTTCGAACGCGGGCTTTGCGCGGTCGCTCAGGTAATCGGCAGGATGCAGCGACGGGTCGATCAGTGCGACAGTGCTCAGTCGCAACAGGTTATAGGCCTGCGACGGCGTGACCTGATCGCGGAAGGTGTCCGGTCCGGCATGTTTCTCACGCGATTGAGCCATCGGATACGGCGTCCCGGTCGCGACTACACCGACAATGTTCAATTCGGGCGCATAAGTCTTCTGGTAGACGGCCGTTGCGAAAGCGGCACGGCCACCTTGCGACTGCCCGAACACAACGACCTGCGAAGACAGATTGAAGTCCGCCTTCTGAACCGCACGAATGCTGTCGAGCACACCATACGCCAGCGGACTGCTCAGCCCGAACGGGTGCAGCCCCGGCGTGCCCAAACCCTGGTAATCAGTAGCCACAATCGCATAGCCACGCCCGAGCCATTCATTCAGATAGCGCGTGTCGCGATCACTGCGCCCGGCAAAGGAAGGCGCACAGATGTCCGCGCTACCAACCGTGCCATGCGCCCACGCCATCAGCGGCCATCCGCCCTTTGGCGGCGGGCCCTTGGGCATGAACAAGGCTCCTGACACTGCGACTGGCTGGTTGTTGAGCCCGTCTGTTGAGGTGTACAGGATGCGAACATTCTGTCCGGCATTCTCAAGGCTTTGCGTAGTCGTCAGCGGTTCCGAGCGCAGCAGTTGGCCCGGTGTCGACGGCATTTTATCCGGCCATGTGTAAAATGCGGGAACACCACCTTCGCCCGGGTCTGACTGGGCAACGGCGACAGTTTTCATGGAAGTGCCTGGCACTGCGCTGCAAGCTGCGAGCAGGACCATCAACAGGGTGGCCAGAACGGCCGAATACCTTGGCGATGAGTTCATCGGTATTTCTCCACAAGCTGACAGGAGAGGGCGCATCAGCATCGATGTATCAAGCCGATTATGACCTGAGCGATGATAACTGACGCACGCGCTGCCGGTACTGAACGGAGTTCTTCATGCGCAAGGATTACCTCGCTTTCTTCTTCTCGCTTTTCCTGTCCAGGCTGGCGGATCAGATCCTGTTGTTCATAGTGCCGCTGGTGGTGTTCCAGACCACCGACAGCGCTTCATGGGCCGGGCTGGCGTTTTTCGTTGAATCGTTACCGAGGTTTCTCGCGTTTCCGTTATGCGGCGCGCTGTGCGACAAGTATTCGCCTATCAGAATTCTGCATATCAGCCAGGTCTACCGGGCATTGCTCTGCGTGCTGGCGATGGTGCTCTACGCTATCTTTGGTGGCATTGGATGGCTCGTGGTGCTCTCGGCATTATGCGGGGTGCTGACCACGCAAGGCATCATGGCGCGCGAAGTGCTCATGCCGCGTATCTTTCAGCACTACAGCTACACCAAAACGTTGTCCTATTCCCAGATCGCCGACCAGTCAGGGCTGGTCCTCGGGCCGCTGGTGGCGGCACTGATGCTTGAAGTGTGGGCCTGGCACTGGGTAGTGCTCTGGATCGCCGGACTATTCCTCCTGGCAGACCTCTGCATGTTGGCGTGGCAACGTCTTGGCCGTTTTAAGCTGGAAGTGTTCGAGCAGCATCAAGACATCTGGCTGCAGCCCTTGCGGATTGCGTTCGGGCATATCCGTGGCCTGGCCGAGTTGAAAAAGATCATCACACTGGCAGTAGGGGTCAACCTGATCGTCGGCGTCACGCTGGCGACCTCAGCAGCCATGGTCATCGGCGAGTACAGCGCAGGCAAGGATAACTACGCAGGGCTGCAGGCGGCGGGGGCAGTGACTACTATCGTGATCCTGTTCTTCCTGGCCCGTGTGGTGCTGCCTTTGCGGGTGCTGGGCGGTGTCGGGTATTCAATGATCGCGATCGGGGCATTTATCAGCGCCCTGAGCCCGAACCTGATGGGCTATGCGCTGGGTTTTCTGTTGATCGTCGGCTTCGACAAGATGTTCAACGTCTACATGCGCACCCTCCGGCAGCGGGTGATACCGCCCCAGGACTTCGGCAAGACAGTGGGCGTGATCACGCTGCTTAATAACATGTCCCAGCCCTTGGCAGGTTTGCTTGTGGCTTTGCTGGCCGCACCCTTGGGCACCCGGCAGGTCATCCTGATGCTGGCCGTGCTGACTTCCCTTCTCGGGGCAGGTGCGATGTGGTGGTTTGCAAAAGCGCGCGGCCCGTTCTCTGCCTCGATTGTTGAGGCGAATCGGGAGGCCGGGAAATGAAAATGGGGCTGAATCCGTTTCGCTGAATCTGGATGGAGTCAGGGCTTTTGAGGAAAGGCATTAACACTAGCGAAACACGCAAACCGCTTGGGGTATGAGACCCGCATGCTGCCCTCTGAACCTACAGAGAGCAGCACCATTACCTGCCTTTAAAACGCCAATGTCACCCGGGCATTCAGTGACTGATCCGAAGCATCGTTGCTCACCTGACCGTCGTAACTCAGGCCCACGCTCAAGGTATCGTTCAACCCCAGATCGACACCTGCGCCGAGCACTGCGGCGCTGCGGGCAATCGGTGCGCCGGAGAGTTCGAAGGTGCTGCCGCCGCTGAAGGCTGAGCGGCTTTCCGGGGTGACGTCGCCGTAGGCACGACGCCAGCCCAGTGTGGCGTTGGGTTTGATCGTCACGCTGCCAGCGCTCAGGCGGGTCGCTGCACGCAGGCCCAGGGTGCTGAAGGTGATGTGGTTGTCCTGGGATTTGTTCTGCAGGCTGATGGCGTTGCTGTTCTCGTCGAAGGCGTCGGTGTCGAGGCGTACGTGTGCGAGGTTGGCGAAGGGTTCGAGCAGCGCATTGCCCATTTCGATGGAGTAGCCCAGTTCACCGAAGACCTGATTGGTCGCTGCTTTGTAGTCTTCCTTGAAGTGCTCGGACGAGCCCGGCAGGTCCAGCGTGCGCTTGGCGGTCAGTTCATGCCAGGTGCGCACTGCGCCGAGACGCAAGCCCAGTTGGCCCCATTTCGCGCCGCCGTAGACACCCAGATGATAGTTGTCGCTGTCGGTCGAGCCAGACGCGTGGCGCACGTCGAAGCTGCTGTTGCTGAAGCCTGCCAGCGCGCCTATGCGCCAGGTGTCGTCGAGCGGTACGTCGGCGCCGAACAGCAGGCCGCTGGTGCGGGTTTCCAGGCCTGAAGCGTCGCGGCTGCTGTCGGTTTGACCGGTCGCGCCGATGGCTTGAGTCCACACCACGCCACGCGAGGCATCACCAGCCAGGGTTTGCGTAGTGCTGCCGAATGACTGCGCGGACTGCGCCTGCTGCATGCGATCGTTCATGGCGTTGCGCACCAGACGGCTGTCTTCGATCAGCGCAGATTGAGTCGATGCGTGCAGCTCGTTGGACAGCGCCTTGAAGGTCGCCTGTGCGGTTGCTGCGTCGTCCTGCACCACCTGTCGCCACAGGGCATTGCCTGCCCCCGCGCTGTCGAGCCCCTGAGCAACGGCACTGGCATTGCGCGTGGTCGCCAGACTGGCGAAGGTTTGTGCGTTGCGATTCAGCGTCAGCCCGACGTCTGTCGCGGTGTAGTTCAGCGTCGGCGTAAGGAACGCGAAGTTGGTTTGCACGGCCGCAAATGCACCGCTGACGCCACCGGCTGCGGAGATAATCGAGTAACGGCTTGCTGCTACCCAGTTACCGCCTTCAACCAATGACAGCGTGCTGTTATTGATGGTCGCACGGCCGCTGGCGACGATGCGGTCGGCATTGCCATTGGCGTCCGACTCCACTTGGTAAACCGAGCCCTGAGCCAGATTGACGTCACCGTTGACGTTCAACTGGCCCACCGAATTACCCGGTGCAACCACACCGCCCTGAGCGACGTTGATGCCGCCGACGGTGCCGTTGCCCCCCAGCGTTGCGCCTTGCTGCACGCTGACGATGGAGTTGCCGAGGTTGCCATTAACTGCGAGGCGACCGGCCTGCACGGTCGTCGCGCCGGACAGGCTGCTGTTGCCGGTCAGGTTAAGCGAACCGGCACCGCGCTTGATCAACGCGCCGCTGCCCGCCAGGGTGTTGGCGAGGGTGTCGTTGGTGGACTGATCGAGCACCAGCGTTGCGTTGTCGGTGATCGTTCCGCTGCCGAAGGCCTGGGCATGGCCGGTCAGGGTGCCGCCGTTGATCACGGTGCCGCCCGAGTAGGTGTTGTTGCCTGTCAGTATCAGGTTGCCGGTGCCGTTTTTGATCAGTGCGCCACTGCCGCTGATGTCGTTGCGCCAGGCGTCAATGGCGTTATAGCCGCCCAGGCTGGCGTTCATGTTGACGGTGACGTTGGAATTGAACGCGCCGTAACCATCGCCTGCGGCATACAGATTCAAGCGACCGTAACCACCTGACTGGTCGATTACCGCGTAGCCCGAAGATATTTCAGTGGTCCCCAGAACCTCGCGGCGTTGGCTGGCGTCGAGGTACGGAAAGCGGGTTTCCAGCAGCACTTCTGCATTGGTCGGCACTACCGGAGCCAGGTTGGTGGGGCCGACCGGATCGAAACCGTAGGTCATGCGCGAGGTATACAGCGCTTTGTCCTGAGCGTGCTGGGAGGTGCGGTCAGTGGCCGGGTCGATACTCGCCATGCAGTTGTTGATGTTGCCGCCGCATTGCGCGGTGAAATAAGTCAGTGCTTGGGCGCGGGCGTCGGCGCGCAACTGTGCGTTGGCTGAGTTGGACAGGTTGTCGATGGCGAAATAGGTCGCCGTGATACGCCCGCCGATCACGTCAAGGGGCGAGTGCATGCCTGCTTCGATGCGGTTGTCGCCAATCTCCGAAGCACGCAGCATCAACTCGCTGAACCGCTCGGGGATCGCGTAGGCCAACGCGTAGGCAGACAGGTAGGCGGCGTTGGTATGGCCGCTGGGGAACCCCGAGTCACTGGCCGGCGTGGTGCTTTCGGCCGGGCGCAATGACGGCGCGACGACGAACGCCAGGTTCTGTCCGTCGAGGCTCTGCCGCCATGGCCGTGGATACAGATAGTGGGACTTGGCCGGGGTCGTGGAGGCGTCATTGCGCACGGCGCCGACCAGATCGACCACTTTGCCCAGCGCTGAAGACGAACTGCCTGCGCCATTGCCCTTGTCGTCGTACTTGACGGTTTTATTGCTGTCGTCAAATTGCGTGATGGTGGTGAAGGCCCCTGCGCCTGCTTTATAGGCATCACTCAATGAGCCCAGACCGCTGATGGCGCTGTAGCTCTGATCGCGACGGTCATCGAAGTAAGCGGCGGTTTCCTGCGCAAGCGTGCGCGAGTTGGCGCGGTCGACCACGATCTGCAGGTTGCGTCGCAGCAGGCTCTGCCCCAGCGCGGTCGGTGTGCCGGTATCCCAGGTCGCGCCGGTCGTCCACAACGTGTTGAACCCGGAAAGCAGATCGACCCCGTTGATCCGGTCGTCATTTGCACGGCTCGCTGCCTGTACCGATACCGCAAGCAGTGAAAGTATCAACGACGACATCATTACGTGGGCAACCGGTTTATTACATCGCATGGTGAGCGCCTGTACTCAATCTGGATAAGGCGCCGACCCTAGCAAGGCGGTCTTACACTTGGATGTATCTGCCATGACACATTTATGCTGGCCGAAGCTACACAGTGAGCCTGCGAAAAATTCAGCACTATGGATATTCCTTAACGGTATTTAAAATCTCTTTCTTATATCTATAGAGTTTCGTCTTTCAGTCACACTGTTCTGGAGTCGGAGTTCTCATGCCAGCAGCCTCCCTCGCTTCATCGCCCGCTCAACCTGCTTCGCAATCGTTCGAAGTGCGTCCATTCACCGGAAAGGTGGGCGCTGAAATCGTCGGGCTGGATCTGTCCAGGCCGTTGAACGACGCAGATTTTGCGCGAGTGCATCAGGCGCATCTGGATTACCACGTTGTGGTGTTCCGCGATCAGCAGATCACGCCACAGCAGCAGGTCGATTTCAGCCGTCGTTTTGGGGTGTTGCAGATCCACGTGCTCAAGCAGTTTCTGCTGGCCAACCATCCGGAAATCCTGATCGTTTCCAACATTGTCGAGAACGAGAAGCCTGTGGGGCTGGGTGATGCCGGTAAATACTGGCATTCGGACCTGTCTTATAAAGAGCTGCCAAGCCTGGGTTCGATGCTTTACGCACAAGAGTTGCCGAGCGAAGGTGGCGACACGCTGTTCGCCGACATGCATCAAGCGTGGGACACCTTGCCGCAACACCTGCGTGATGCCGTCGAAGGGCGCTCGGCGGTTCACAGTTACACCGCGCGCTACGCCGAGGGCCATAACGCGGCCAACTGGCGTCCGACCCTGACCGCCGAGCAACTGGCCCAGGTGGTCGAAGTCAGCCACCCGATTGTTCGCACGCATCCTGAAACCGGTCGCAAGGCGTTGTTTGTCAGCGAAGGTTTCACCACCCGGATTCTTGACCTGCCGGAAGACGAGAGCCGCCAGATTCTCAACGAGATCTACGCCCACAGCGTGAAGCCCGAGCACATCTATAGGCATCAGTGGCAAGCCAACGACATGGTGTTCTGGGACAACCGTTCCCTGATTCACCTGGCTGCCGGCTGCCCGGCCCATCTGCGACGCAAACTGCATCGCACGACCATTCAAGGCACTGCGCCATTTTGATTCAGGAGAGCCGTTCATGAATGCTGTCGCGCAAGGCCACACGGCCAGCACGAGCGCCCAACCGCAACCGACTGTTCAGCACACCACTGAAGCCTTGTTGCACGTTCGTGGTGTAAGCCTGGAATACCGCACGCCAGAGCGCGTGGTACGGGCGACGCATCAGGTCAGTTTCGAGGTCGACCCGGCTGATCGTTTCGTCTTGCTCGGCCCGTCGGGCTGCGGCAAGTCGACGTTGCTCAAGGCGGTGGCCGGGTTCATTCAGCCCAGCGAAGGCGAGATTCGTCTGGCCGGCCACCAGGTCACCGAGCCCGGTCCGGACCGCATTGTGGTGTTTCAGGAATTCGATCAGTTGCCGCCTTGGAAAACCGTGATCGAGAACGTCATGTTTCCGCTGCTGGCGTCACGCACCCTGAAGCGTCCCGAGGCGCTGGAGCGCGCTCGCTATTACCTGGAAAAAGTCGGCCTCAGCGCGTTTGCCGATGCCTATCCGCATACCTTGTCCGGTGGCATGAAAGCACGCGTGGCAATTGCCCGAGCCCTGGCCATGCAGCCGAAAATCCTCTTGATGGACGAGCCGTTCGCCGCGCTCGATGCACTGACCCGGCGCAAGATGCAGGAAGAACTGCTGGAGCTGTGGGACGAGGTGCGTTTCACGCTGCTGTTCGTTACCCATTCCATTGAAGAAGCGCTGGTGGTGGGCAACCGCATCCTCCTGTTGTCACCGCATCCGGGCCGCGTGCGGGCTGAAATCAACAGCCATCAATACGACCTGAAAAGCCTCGGCGGGGTTGGTTTCCAGCAAACCGCGCAGCGCATTCATCGCCTGTTGTTCGATGAGGGTGAGGCCGGGCCGGTGGACCAGGATCTGAATTTTCAGGACATCCGGATTGCTTACTAGGCGACTGCCTTGATCGTTCCCACGCTCCGCGTGGTAATGCCTTTCAGGACGCTCCGCGTCCTATCTACACGATTACCGGGAAACCCGAATCATGAGCCTCGCACCTCCCGCTCGCGAAGAGTATGAAATCACGCTGGAGCCTTTCACTCAGGAAGACCTGGCCCGCGACCTGCCCCTGGCGCAGCGCATCTGGCAACTGGGCTGGGTGCGCAAATGCGTGATCATGATCGGGCTGGCCGTCATCTGGGAGCTTGCCGCGCGCCTGCAGAACAACGACCTGCTGTTGCCGAGCTTTCTGCAAACGGCAGCCGCCTTTTATGACGGGCTGATTTCCGGCGAGTTGCCGGGCAAGGTCTGGATCTCCCTGACCGTACTGATTCAGGGCTACTTGATCGGCATCGTGCTGGCGTTCGCCCTGACCACGCTGGCAGTGTCTACGCAACTGGGCCGCGACCTGCTCAGCACGCTGACCGCCATGTTCAACCCGCTACCGGCCATTGCCCTGCTGCCGCTGGCGTTGCTGTGGTTCGGGCTGGGGCAGAACAGTCTGATTTTTGTTCTTGTGCATTCGGTGCTGTGGGCGCTGGCGCTCAATACCTACGCAGGTTTTCTCGGCGTTTCGGAAACCCAGCGTATGGCCGGGCGCAACTATGGCCTTAAGGGCTTGCGCTTTGTCTGGCACATCCTGATTCCCGCTGCGCTGCCATCGATCCTCGCCGGCTTGAAAATCGGCTGGGCTTTCGCCTGGCGCACGCTGATCGCCGCCGAGCTGGTGTTTGGTGCGTCGTCCGGCAAGGGCGGGTTGGGTTGGTACATCTTCCAGAATCGTAACGAGCTGTATACCGACAAGGTTTTTGCAGGTCTGGCGGCAGTCATTCTCATCGGCCTGCTGGTCGAGAACCTGCTGTTCGCCAATATCGAGCGCCTGACCGTCAAGCGCTGGGGCATGCAGCGTTGAAGCACCATCTTTTTTTGAAAAATCAGGGTGAGAACCACATGACAACAGCATTTCATCGTCCGGCGCTGACTGCATTGGCGGCGACACTTGGCCTGTTCGGTGCCCTGCTCAGCAGTGGCGCGCAGGCGGAAGGCAAGATCAGCATCGCTCAGCAATTCGGTATCGGCTACCTGATCCTCGACGTGGTGCGCGATCAGAAACTGATCGAGAAACATGGCAAGGAACAGGGGCTGGACATCAAGGTCGACTGGAACAGCATCTCCGGTGCCACGGCGATGAACGAAGCGCTGCTGGCCGGCGCGCTTGACGTGGTGTCGGCAGGCGTGCCGCCGATGCTGACCGTCTGGGATCGCACCAAGGGCAAACAGAACGTCAAGGCGATTGCTTCGTTGGGTTCGATGCCCAACTACCTGCTGACCAACAACCCCAACGTGAAAACCATCAAGGACTTCACTGACAAGGACCGCATCGCTGTGCCGGCTGCTGGTGTGGGCTTTCAGTCGCGTACCTTGCAGATCGAGACCGCCAAGGTGTTCGGTAACGACAACTACAAGAAATTCGACAACATCTCGGTGAGCCTGGCGCACCCGGATGCCACCGCAGCGCTGCTGGCGGGCGGCTCGGAAATCAACTCGCACTTCTCCAGCCCGCCGTTCCAGTATCAGGCGCTGGAAAACCCCAACGTCCACAAAGTGCTCAGTTCCTATGACGTGCTGGGCGGTCAGGCGACGTTCAACGTGCTCTACACCACCGAGAAATTCCACGACGAAAACCCCAAAACCTACAAGGCGTTCTACGACGCGCTGGCCGAAGCCGAGAAGATCATCAAGGCCGACAAGCCCGCTGCCGCACAGACCTACATCCGCGTCGAGCAATCGAAACTGCCGTTGCCGCTGGTAGAGAAAATCGTCGCCGACCCGGAAATCGACTTCACCGTTACCCCGCAGCGCACCTTCATCTACGCCGAAAAACTGCATGAACTGGGCGTGCTGAAAAACAAGGCGGCGAGCTGGAAGGACTACTTCTTCGAAGAGGCGCACGGCACAGAGGGCAGTTAATCCGGGCGGTTTGAGGACGACGCGGAGCGTCACGAAGGGCATTCCCACGCGGAGCGTGAGGAACGATAGAAGATCTCCCGGGCGCTTATCGTTCCTCACGCTCCAGCGTGGGAATGCCGTTCTGGACGCTCTGCGTCCTCTTCTGAACAAATCAGGTTACTTCCGCTCACGAAAAACCTGTCCTGCGGGACATTTCTTTCAGTCTTTTCTCTTTCCTGCGTATGACCTTTCCTAGAAAATCCCGGGCCCTTGTGCCTGCCAACTCTGCGCACTAGGCTGCGTCGGTCGCTGATTTTTCAGCGATCGGGTTTAGCAGCCTGTTTGTGGATTACAAGTGGCGCAAGTGCCGTTTATGGCGGCTTTGCGTGGGGCACCTTCGGGTGCGCCGGTTGCTTGCGCTTGTTCCACACCGGTCTGCTAACCCGCGTCAAAGTCGCCACCCTTGTTTGTTTAGCAGCAGGCATCTGGTGGTCTTGTCAGCTAAAGGAATAAGCGATGATCAACTCGACCCCTCTTGAAGATTCCCTGATACAGGTCAGCGAAATACTGCGCTGTGCCTCTGCCACCGCTTCTGAAACCGGTGACAACCTCGAGGGCCTGAAACGTGATCTTGCGTTCTCGGTGGTGCATCTGATCAACATGGCCAAAGCCGAGCTGGAGCGCTCGCTGGAATGTGTTCAGAGCCACTGACAGCCCCTGACGCAACCTAGCAGTTCTACGAGTAGCCGCTGCGGTCCCGGCAATGCATTGTGTTCCTGAAGAGGCCTGCCTCGCTGATCAAGACCACTCCGGTTACCCTCCATGCGCCAGCAAACTACCCTATGCCGTTACCGCTATGACGCGCTTGACCGGCTCGCGACTCGTACGCCGATGGCAGGTGCCATTGCCCGCTCGTTTTATCAGTCCGACACCCTGGTCAGCGAGATTCAGGGCGCAGAACACCTTCGTTTCCTGCATCGCGACCGTCAGTTACTGGCCATGCAGTCAACGCTGGCCACGCTGTTGATCGGCTCGGATCAACAGCACAGCGTGCTCCACACCGTATCGGCCGGCTTGCCTGACGCTATCGCTTACACCCCCTATGGGCATAGGCAAGCGTTGAACCAACTGCGAGGCTTCAACGGTGAGCGCCCCGACCCATTGACCGGTCATTATCTGTTGGGCAATGGTTATCGCGCCTACAACCCCGTTCTGATGCGCTTCAACAGCCCGGACAGCCTGAGCCCGTTTGGCAAGGGCGGTATGAATGCCTATGCGTACTGCGCGGGTGATCCGGTTAATCGGTCTGATCCGACCGGGCATAAGATAGATGAGAGTCAGATACTTTCATTTGTGTGGATAGGGCTCGGTTTGTTCGGTGCTTACC
Source organism: Pseudomonas syringae group sp. J254-4 (assembly GCF_032586855.1). Lineage (NCBI taxonomy): Bacteria > Pseudomonadati > Pseudomonadota > Gammaproteobacteria > Pseudomonadales > Pseudomonadaceae > Pseudomonas > Pseudomonas syringae group sp. J254-4. Next base: position 156,773 of record NZ_JAWHOO010000002.1, read on the forward strand.
TGGGTGTAAAAGCGGCTGTTCCTGCGATAAAGGCTGTCGCCAAGGGCAATGCTTCGCTATCGACGAAACTGACAGCTTCCTCGGCACTCGGCCAGATCGCAGCGAGCACCGTGTTTACCGTAAGCCGTGTAATCAACGCGGTCGACCCTGACGGCCCTGCCAAGGATGTTTTGCTCGCGACTGCAATAGGCATTGTGATTCCAGTGCTGGCCGTTCGGACATTCAACCCGCGCATCAAGCGTTGGGAAGATGCAGGGGCAGATATAAAACTGCTCAATGATAGGCGTTCAAGTTTAAAAAGTGAGTTCGCTGATACCGCTAGCGCCATTCGAGAAACACGCCCTTGGGGTGATCCGGCAGACGAATTGAGTCGCATGATGTACTGATACGTTTATCTGTACATGATTTCTCCAGCCTGATTCACCTGAACGCTTACTCCATCATCAAGGATCGATCATGGCTCTCCTCTGCACGTACACCTATGACCCGCTGGACCGTGTCTCCACATTGAACCCGCTGGCTCAGGCCATCTCCAACCGGTTCTACAACGGCGAGCAACTGATGACCGAGTTGCAGGGCGACAGGCAACGAACCTGTGTCCGCGCAGGCGGCCAGTTACTGGCGCAGCAGAGTCGCGAGGGCGAAGAGGTCGTGACGACGATGATCGCCAGTGACCTGCGCAACAGCGTTCTGCACGCGAGCGAAGACGGGAGGCAGGCTGATATCGCCTACACGCGTTCGGGCATCGTCAAGCCGAGCAGGCTATTGCAGAACTACCCGGTTTCAACGGCGAGCAGCCTGACCTGGTAACCGGCCATTACCTGCTCGGCAATGGCTATCGCGCCTACAACCCGGTGCTGATGCGCTTTAACAGCCCGGACAGTTTTAGCCCGTTTGGTGAGGGTGGGTTGAATGCGTATGCGTATGGGCTAAACAATCCGATCAAATACATAGACCCGACCGGGCATTTTTCGTCTTTCTTAAGTGGGGTTTTGGCGGCTGGGTTATTGCTCACTGGAGGTGGGTCAATTTATGTGTCTACGCACGTAAAAGAATCGAATCCAACGCTCAGTGGGGTGCTTATCGGCGTGGGCAGTGTGTTAGCTGTTGCGGGCGTTGGTTTTGCTCTGAGTTCAATTGTAAAGAAGGCTGCTGGAGTGGGGCGTTCAACCTCCAGGCTGGAGAGTTTCGGGCTTGCTAGACAGAACCAGCGTCCGGCAGGCAGAAATTCGCTACTATTTCCAAATCAACGCCCTCCGCAATCCAGTGCTGATTTACCGGCCGCATCCTTTGCATTACCACGACCACGGCTATTACCATCAAGCGTCGCGCCGACACGGTCGGCTACTATTCGCAGAACGGGCTATCCTAAATACCGAAATATAAGAAGGCCTGTTTTTCAAGAGTATTTGTATGAAGTAGATAGGATGCCAACTATATCTGAACAGCCCTCGCATTCAATCCGTGGGGGGCATGAATCGGTGGTTTGATATATACACTATGTTCAAGTTCGGCAGAGACATTCAAGACAGTGTCTCTGCAGGAGTTTGAACTGACCACATTCAAAAGAAAGCTGCTGCGGGCCTCTCCCGCGCAACCTCTGCCCAGTTAATGAACCCTCCCTCTCGCGCACAGTCGCATAGTCACGCTATTCTCTCGCCCTATCGCGCCCACATCCGGCAGCCGCACAAGGAGTCTGCATGCCCGTTCTTCCTTCTAGACTGGTTACATTCGGTCTCGCTGCTGCCTTGGCGATGTTAACGGGGTGTGGCGAGGAAAAACCGGCGGCGCCCGAACTGCCCAGGGTTTATGTGCAAACGGTAAAAAGTGCCGACTTCGCCGCCAGTGTCGCCCTGACCGGTGATGTTCAGGCGCGGGTGCAGACCCGGCTTTCATTCCGGGTCAATGGCAAGATCATTCAGCGTAATGTCGATGTGGGCGACCGGGTCACTGCCCGGCAGGTGCTGGCCCGGCTCGACCCCAAGGATCTGCAGATCAATGTCGATTCGGCCGCAGCCTCTGTGGCCGCCGAGCAGGCCCGCGTGAATCAGGCCCGCGCCGCTTTTGTCCGGCAACAAAAGCTGTTGCCCAAAGGCTATACCAGCCGTAGTGAATATGACTCGGCCCAGGCCGCCTTGCGCGGCAGCGAAAGCTCGTTGAAGGCTGCGCAAGCGCAACTGGCCAATGCCCGTGAACAATTGGGGTATACCGCACTGGTCGCGGATGCGCCGGGTGTGATCACCGCGCGTCAGGCTGAAGTCGGGCAGGTGGTGCAGGCCACGATGCCGATTTTCGATCTGGCACGCGACGGTGATCGGGATGCGGTGTTCAATGTCTACGAGTCCCTGTTCGTTCAGCCGCCGACCAATCAGCCTGTGCAGGTCACGCTGCTCGACAACCCGGACATCAAGGTCAGCGGCAAAGTACGCGAAGTGACCCCGGCAGTCTCGGCGCAAACCGGCACTTTACAGGTCAAGATCGCGCTCGATCCGCTGCCTGAAGGCATGGACCTGGGCTCGGTAGTCAGCGTGGCGCTGAGCGCACCGGCCAATGCAAGTGTCGAGCTGCCTTGGGCGGCGCTGACCAAGGACCTTGGCGAGCAGTTGGGCAAGCCTGCCGTGTGGGTGGTGGACGAGCAGGGCAAAGTCAATTTGCGCAAGGTCACGGTTACTCGTTATCTGACTGCCAAAGTCATCATCGGCGACGGGCTTAAAAGTGGAGAGAAAGTCGTGGTGGCAGGCGGACAGTTGTTACACCCGGACATGCAGGTCGAGATTGCCGAACAGCCCAAACAGCAGAACGCGCAGGTGCAGCCATGAAGCGTTTGTCGTCATGCCTGTTGCTGGGTGGCCTTCTGTCCAGTGGCTTTCTGTTGAGTGGCTGCGGCAAGGACGAGGCCCCTCCGGAGCCGGTGCGTCCTGTCGTGTTCGTCGAAGCCAAGCCTGAGTCAAATCAGGATTTCGGGCGTTTTGCCGGCAATATTCAGGCGCGTTATCAGAGCGTGTTGGGTTTTCGTGTGGCGGGACGTATTGCCCGGCGCAACGTCGACGTAGGCGCTGAAGTGAAGAAAGGCGATTTGCTCGCCACCCTTGATCCGACCGATCAGCAGAATACAGTGCGTGCCCGGCAGGGCGACTTGGCCAATGTGCAGGCGCAGTTGATCAACGCTCAGGCCAATGCTCGCCGCCAGCAGGAACTGTTTGATCGCGGTGTGGGTGCCCAGGCGCAACTGGACATCGCCCTGACCGATCTGAAGACCGCCAGCTCGTCGCAGGAACAGGCCAAAGCCGCTGCACAACAGGCCCGCGATCAATTGAGCTACAGCGAGCTGCGCAGTGATCACGATGCTGTGGTCACCGAATGGAAAGTCGAAGCCGGTCAGGTTGTTACGGCCGGGCAGGAAGTCGTGACCCTGGCGCGGCCGGACATCAAGGAAGCGGTGATCGACCTCCCTGACACACTGGCCGACCAGCTGCCGTCCGACGTGGTATTCACTGTCGCCAGTCAACTGAACCCGGAAGTGAACACCACCGCCACCATTCGTGAAATCGAACCTCAGGCCGACCGCACCACACGTACCCGCCGTGCACGTCTGACGCTGGCGCAAACGCCAGCGGCGTTCCGGCTGGGGACGGCCATCAGCGTGACGCTCAGCTCGACCATCACGCCGCGCATGCGTTTGCCGATCAATGCCTTGCAGCAGGCCGATGGCAAAAGCCAGATATGGATCGTCGACCCGCAAAACCAGACGGTGAACCCGAGGGCTGTGAACATTATCAGCCGTGACAGCAACAGTTTCGTGCTGGCCGATGGCGTCAAGGCAGGTGAAAAAGTGGTGAGCGCGGGCGTCAACAGCCTCAAGCCGGGCCAGAAAGTCAAAGTCGATGAGGAAAGCCCGCGATGAAAGGGAATTTCAATCTGTCTGAGTGGGCCATCAAGCATCAATCGTTTGTCTGGTATCTGATGTTTGTCGCGCTGCTGATGGGCGTGTTTTCCTACATGAAGCTTGGGCGCGAGGAAGACCCGTCCTTCACCATCAAGACCATGATTATCCAGACCCGCTGGCCGGGCGCGACGGTGGATGAGACTCTCGAGCAAGTCACCGACCGCATCGAGAAGAAGCTCGAAGAGCTGGACTCGCTGGACTACGTGAAGAGCTATACCCGACCGGGCGAGTCCACGGTCTTCGTCTACCTGCGTGACACCACCAGCGCCAAGGCGATACCGGAGATCTGGTATCAGGTGCGCAAGAAGGTCGATGACATCCGTGGCCAGTTCCCGCAGGGGCTGCAAGGCCCGTCGTTCAACGACGAGTTCGGCGATGTGTACGGCTCGATCTATGCGTTTACCGCAGACGGTTTCTCGATGCGCCAGTTGCGTGACTACGTCGAGAAGGTTCGCGCCGACATCCGCGACGTGCCCGGGCTGGGCAAGGTCGAGATGATCGGTCAGCAGGACGAAGTGGTGTACCTGAACTTCTCGACACGCAAGCTCGCGGCATTGGGCATCGACCAGAGCCAGGTGGTGCAAAGCCTGCAATCGCAGAACGCGGTGACGCCTGCCGGGGTGATAGAAGCCGGGCCGGAGCGGATCTCGGTGCGTACCTCAGGCCAGTTCGCGTCCGAGAAGGATCTGGCTGCAGTCAATCTGCGCATCAATGACCGTTTTTATCGTCTGAGCGACATTGCTGACATAACCCGTGGCTACACCGACCCGCCCAAGCCGCTGTTCCGCTTCGATGGCAAACCGGCGATCGGCCTGGCCATCGCGATGCAGAAGGGCGGCAATATCCAGTCGTTCGGCAAGGCGCTGCACGAACGTATGGACGCTACCACAGCGGAGCTGCCAGTCGGCATTGGCGTGCACAAGGTGTCGGATCAGGCCGAGGTGGTGAACAAGGCTGTGGGCGGCTTCACCAGCGCGTTGTTCGAGGCAGTGATTATCGTGCTGTTGGTCAGCTTCGTCAGCCTCGGGTTTCGCGCAGGGTTGGTGGTCGCGTGTTCGATTCCGCTGGTGTTGGCGATGGTGTTCGTGTTCATGGAATACAGCGGCATCACCATGCAGCGGATTTCCCTCGGCGCGCTGATCATCGCCCTCGGCCTGCTGGTGGATGACGCCATGATTACCGTGGAAATGATGGTCACACGGCTGGAAATGGGGGAATCCAAGGAGCAGGCCGCAACGTACGCCTATACCTCGACAGCGTTCCCGATGCTCACCGGTACGCTGGTGACCGTGGCCGGCTTTGTGCCGATCGGCCTGAACAACAGCTCTGCGGGGGAATACACATTCACGCTGTTTGCTGTCATTGCCGTGGCGATGCTGGTGTCGTGGCTGGTCGCCGTTCTGTTCGCACCGGTGATCGGCGTGCACATTCTGAGCGCCAACATCAAGCCGAAGTCCGAAGAGCCGGGCCGCATCGGCCGGGCATTCAACGGCAGCATGCTCTGGGCCATGCGCCATCGCTGGCTGGCAATTGCCATCACGGTAGGGTTGTTCGCCGCGTCGCTGTTCTCCATGCAGTTCGTGCAGAACCAGTTCTTCCCGTCTTCGGACCGCCCGGAAATTCTGGTCGACCTGAACCTGCCGCAGAACGCCTCGATCAACGAAACGCGCAAGGTGGTGGATCGTTTTGAAGCGAGCCTCAAGGACGATCCGGATATCGAGCGCTGGAGCACCTACATCGGCCAGGGCGCGTTGCGTTTCTACCTGCCACTCGATCAGCAGCTGGAAAATCCGTTCTACGCCCAGCTGGTGATTGTCAGCAAAGGCCTGGAGGAGCGGGGCGCGTTGACTGCCCGTCTGCAAAAACGCTTGCGTGATGACTTCGTCGGCATCGGTTCGTATGTGCAGGCGCTGGAGATGGGCCCTCCGGTAGGTCGTCCGTTGCAGTATCGCGTCAGCGGCGAGAACATCGACAAGGTGCGCCAGCACGCCATCGAGCTGGCCAAACTGCTCGATCACAACTCGCATGTGGGCGAAGTGATCTACGACTGGAACGAGCCGGGCAAGGTGCTGCGCATCGATATCAATCAGGACAAGGCCCGGCAGTTGGGCCTGTCGTCGGAAGACGTCGCCAAGCTGATGAACAGCGTGGTCAGCGGTTCTACCGTGACCCAGGTGCGTGATGATATCTATCTGATCAATGTGATCGGACGTGCTGAAGACGCAGAACGCGGCACGCCGGAAACCCTGCAGAACCTGCAAATCGTGACCCAGACTGGAGCATCCATTCCGCTGCTGGCGTTCGCCACCGTTGGTTACGAGCTGGAGCAGCCGTTGGTCTGGCGCCGCGATCGCATGCCGACCATCACCGTGAAAGGCGCGGTACGGGACGCGATTCAGCCAACCGATCTGGTCAAACAGCTGCAACCTGAAATCGACAAGTTCGCCGCTGGCCTGCCGGTCGGCTACAAGGTTGCAACGGGCGGCACGGTCGAAGAAAGCAGCAAGGCGCAGGGGCCGATCGCCAGCGTTGCGCCGCTGATGCTGTTCCTCATGGCAACGTTCCTGATGATTCAGTTGCACAGCATTCAGAAGATGTTTCTGGTGGCCAGTGTCGCGCCTCTGGGCTTGATCGGCGTGGTACTGGCGCTGATTCCGACAGGGACGCCACTGGGGTTCGTGGCGATTCTCGGTGTACTGGCGCTGATCGGCATCATCATCCGCAACTCGGTGATTCTGGTGACCCAGATCGATGCCTATGAAAAGAGCGGCTACCTGCCGTGGGACGCCGTAGTCGAAGCCACCGAGCACCGCCGCCGCCCGATTTTGCTGACCGCGGCCGCGGCGAGCCTGGGCATGATCCCCATTGCGCGGGAAGTGTTCTGGGGCCCGATGGCCTACGCCATGATCGGTGGCATCATCATCGCCACGTTGCTGACCCTGCTATTCCTGCCTGCGTTGTACGTGGCCTGGTACCGCATCAAGGAACCAACCGACGAACAGCGTCGCGAAGCGGCGGACAAGGATGACGATGAGCAGGTACGGCTTGCGCATTGAGTAATATGTGTTCTGCCACCTTTGAAAGGTGGCAGAGTCGCTGGTGCGGTAATTAGTCGGACAAAGTCAGGCTAAGGTTGGCGAACCGCACTGGGCCGAACGGCGAGGCCTTTGTCAGGCCTGAAGGCGAAAAGCTGGAGGTGTCCGCCGGGGCAGATATATTCAAGAAGCATTTCCTGAGCTGCGCCTGGAAATCGAAGTCGCCAGAATAATGCACCCATTCCTGAGTTGCGAAGTTTACGACCTGCGTCAGATTAATCGTGCCCTCAATGTTGTAGCCGCCCACGACTACAACGAAAAACACCTCGCCTACGTTCTCTGCGTTATGAACGTCGAACTCGAGATGCAGACGCTGGGGGGGCAGTTCAATAATCGACTGGCTTACGGTCACTCCGGTATTCAGCTTGATGCTTTGACCTTCACCTTCCATGGGCCTGAAATCTGGCTCAAAGCCCGCTGGGGCTGTCCAGTGAGTAAGATTGTCGCTGAAATCGCCATTTTTCAGATATTCGGTCGCCATGATCAGTTCCTTTGATCGATTCGGAGGGATACAAGCCGCCTGTTTAAGTGGCTGAATCTATCCTAAGGCGCACCGGTTGCTGAACGATACTGTCAGAAGTACCAGCACACGAACTGCGCAGCGCCGCACATCACTGACGCCGCCAGACGCTTGCCAGCCAAGGCTGCTGCTCTCTCGGCAACCCGGCGGGGCGGTAGTAGTGTTCCAGCTCGCTAAACCCGGCTTCGGTCAGCAGTTCGCGCCATGTTTCGAGGTCGTGGTACGCGCCGTAACGCTCGCCGTTCCAGCCTTCCTGATTCTCACCACGCGGGTTGGAGCTGAACAGCACGCCGCCCGGTTTGAGCGTGGCATACAGTTCGCGCAGCACGCGTGGCAGTTCCTGTCTGGGGATGTGGAACAGCACTGCGTTGGCGAAGAGGCCATCGAAGCGGCCTTGCGGCAGGTCGAGTTCGAGGAAGTTCTGCTGTAGCACTTCGCAACCGGTCTCGGCGCGGGCCATTTCGGCGAAACGTTCGGAGCCGTCGAGCCCGACCGCCATATGGCCCATCGCTGTGAACGTCTTCAAATCACGCCCCGGCCCGCAGCCGAAGTCGAGAATCTGCCACGGTGCCGGGCCTTCGATATGCCGCAACAGGGCATCGATATTCTGGCTGACGTCGTGGTCGCGTGTGCCTTCGCGAAATTCGTCGGCCACGCTGTTGTAATGGCTGACGGTGGTCGAGGTAATCTGCGCAAGCGTCTGAGGGTCGAGTTTCATCAGGGGCGGTCCGGTAAAGGAAGACCGCCAATATACCCTCGCTGCGTTTCGGCTGCTCAGCGCCTGTCGAAGCTGCGCGCCAGCCGGTCACCGCCCAGTTGCACCAGCGCTACGACCGCCACCAGCAAGACGATTACGGTCAGCATCACCTGCGTATCGAAGCGCTGATAGCCGTAGCGATAGGCAATGTCGCCCAGCCCGCCTGCGCCGATGGCACCGGCCATGGCTGATGAGTTGATCATCGTCACCAGCGTGATGGTAAAGCCGCCGACGATGCCGGGGCGCGCTTCTGGCAGCAATACGTGCCAGATGATGTGCCAGCGCCGACAGCCCATCGCTTGCGCCGCTTCGACCAGGCCGTGATCGACCTCGCGCAGGCTGACTTCGGCAATTCGCGCAAAGAACGGCGTGGCAGCAATGGTCAGCGGTACGACGGCTGCCCAGACCCCGTACGTGGTGCCGACGATCATCCGCGTGAACGGGATCAGCGCGACCATCAGGATCAGGAAGGGAATAGAGCGAAACAGGTTCACGAAGGCACCCAGCACGCGGTTGATCCCCGGTGCCTCATAGATGCCGCCTTTGGAACTGGTGACCAGAATCACCGCCAGCGGGATGCCCAGCAGCAGTGCGATCAGTGACGACACACCGACCATCAGAAACGTGTCGAGGGTGCCTTGCAGCAAGCGATCAACCCACATAACCCAATACCTCCGCGCGTGGCGCCAGTTGACGGGCGCGTGCCAGCAGTTCGTCCCGGCTGTGCGGCGAGCCGGCGACCGACAGAATCAAGTGGCCGATGGCCCGCTCGTGAATGCGCTCGACCCCGCCCTGCAGCAATTGCACCTTGCCGCCCAGCGCGGCAAACAGCGCGGCCAGATCCGGCCCCTGGTCACTGACACCGGTGAAATGCACGTCCAGCAGCAGGGCTGCATCAGGTCGTTGCGGCTGATCGCTCAGACGCTCGGCCCACTCCTTGGGCAGCCCGGTTTGCAGCGGAGCCAGCAAGGTTTTGCTGACGTCGTGCTGCGGGTCGCCAAACACCTGCCATACCGGCCCCTGCTCGACGACTCGCCCCTGTTCCAGCACCACCACGCGGTGGCAGATATCACGGATAACCGCCATTTCATGGGTGATCAGCACGATGGTCAGGCCCAGGCGCTGGTTGATCTCGCGCAACAGGTCCAAGATCGACTGAGTGGTTTCCGGGTCCAGTGCTGAAGTGGCTTCGTCGCACAACAGAATTGCTGGGTCATGCACCAGCGCGCGGGCGATGCCGACACGCTGTTTCTGTCCGCCGGACAGTTGCGCGGGGTACGCCTTGTGCTTGTCCTGTAAACCCACCAGTTCCAGCAACTGCGCGACCTTGCGCGCGCGTTGCTCCTTGGGCACACCGGCGACCTTGAGCGGCAGTTCGACGTTCTGCCAGACGGTCTTGGCCGACATCAGGTTGAAGTGCTGGAAGATCATGCCGATGCGTCGGCGCAGCTCCACCAGTTTGTCTTCGTCGAACTCACCGATGTCCACCTGATCGATCAGCACCCGGCCGCTGCTGGGTTGTTCCAGGCGGTTAATGGTGCGGATCAGCGAGGACTTGCCTGCGCCGCTGCGGCCAATGATGCCGAATATCTCGCCGCGCTGGACAGCCAGGTCGATATTGCCCAGCGCTTCAACGGGGCCTTGCTTGCCGTGATAGGTCTTGCCCAGGTTGATGAACCGCACATGGGCGCGATTCAGTTCCGGATGCAGTTCGGCCTGTTGCGCCAGTGTGCTTGCGCTCGGGGTGTTGATTGGCAGTTGGCGTTGCGCGGTTGCGGTCATTCTTTCCATCCCGCCTGGTAAAGCTTGCCGTTGACCTTGTCGAGCGAAGCGCGGACGACGGGCGAGTGCTGATAGATATCGACGAATTTCGCCAGGCGCGGATCATCTTTATGATCAGGTTTGATCACGAACTGAATGACGTATTCCGGGTGGTCCAGACCATCGAACAGGATGGCCGAGTCGGCGGGAAAGGTCTTGGCCAGACGGATATAGGCAGGGTAGCCCTGTACCAGATCGGCGTCATCGTAGGCGCGCACCAGTTGCACGGCTTCAACCTGAATGATCTTGAGCTTTTTCGGGTTGGCGGTGATGTCTTCCTCGGTCGCCTTGTAGCCGACGCCTTGCTTGAGGGTGATCAGCCCGGCCTTGGCCAGCAATTGCAGGCCGCGTCCGCTGTTGATCGGGTCATTGGCAATGGCCACGGTAGCGCCGGTCGGCAGCTCATCAAAGCTTTTGTACTTTTTCGAGTACAGACCCACGTTGTTGATGATCCCCGGCGCATAGGGCACTAGGCCGAAACCGGCGGCTTCATTGGCGTTGGTCAGGAAAGGGATGTGCTGGAAGTAGTTCACGTCGATATCGCCTGCGGCGAGGGTGACGTTGGGCGCGATCCAGTCGGTGAATTCGACCAGCTCGACTTTCAGGCCCTGCTTGCCAGCTTCTTCGACAGCGGCTTCAAGCGGTATGGCGAAGGCTGCCGTGGTGCCGACTTTCAAGGGCTTGTCGTCAGCGTAAGCGGTCAGGGTCAACAGCCCGAGGGCCAGTGCAGCGAGGGTTTTGCTCATGGTGCGGTCCTTTAATAAAGTCTCGTTCCTCACGCTCCAGCGTGGGAATGCATGTCGTGACGCGGAGCGTCCTGAACGGCGTGCCAACGCGGAGCATTGGTACGATAATCAAGCTCTGAAGCCCGCTCCCGCGTGCCGTTGCGGCAATCGATCCGTGCCTTCCGGAAACAGTTTTTTGCGCAGGCTGCCGTCTTCGTAAGCGGTCTTGTAGGACCCGCGGCGTTGCAGCTCCGGGATCACCAGATCGATGAAGTCCTCGTAGCTCTCTGGCGTGACGATGCGGGTCAGGTTGAAACCGTCCAGGCCGGTTTCTGCAATCCACGATTCCAGCTCATCAGCGACCTGTTCAGGCGAGCCGACCAGGGTGATATAACGGCCGCCCAGCGCGTGCTGATCGAGCAGTTTCTGGCGGGTCCAGTCGTTGTTTTTCAGGTTTCTGGTCGCGGACTGAATGGCGTTGCTCTTCACGTATTGAATGGGTTCGTCCAGTTCGTATTCGGCAAAATCGATACCGGTCGATGCCGCAAAGTGCGCCACGCCTGCTTCGGCGCTGGCATGGTGGCGGTACTCGGCGTGTTTCTCCCGAGCCAGCGCCTCGGTCGCGGCGACAATGACGTTAAGGCCCATGAACACCTTGATGTCCTCCGGGTTGCGCCCGGCCTTCACTGCGCTGGCGCGCACCTTGTCTACCTGCTCGCGGGTCGCGGTCTTGTTCTGGCCGCTGATGAACACGCATTCTGCGTTCTGCCCGGCAAACTGCAGGCCGCGCTCCGAACTGCCAGCCTGAAACAGCACCGGCGTGCGTTGCGGTGACGGCTCGCACAGGTGGTAGCCCTCGACCTGATAGAACTCGCCCTGGTGCCGTACCTTGTGCACCTTGCCTGGCTGGGCATAGACGCGCTGCTCGCGGTCGTTGATGACGGCATCGTCTTCCCAGCTGCCTTCCCAGAGCTTGTAGAGCACCTCCAGGTATTCATCGGCCTGATCGTAACGGCGGTCGTGCTCGTTCTGCTCGGTGAGACCCATCGCCCGAGCCGCGCTGTCGAGGTAGCCGGTCACGATGTTCCAGCCCACCCGGCCACGGCTCAGATGATCGAGTGTCGACATGCGTCTGGCGAACAGATAGGGCGCGTCGTAGGTCAGGTTGGCTGTCAGGCCGAAGCCCAGGTGTCTGGTCACGCCAGCCATCGCCGAAACCAGCAGCAGCGGGTCGTTGACCGGCAACTGGATGGCTTCCTTGAGGGTGACGTCCACCGAGTTCTGATAGACGTCGTACACGCCCACGATGTCGGCGATGAACAAACCGTCAAACAGACCACGCTCCAACAGTTTCGCCAGCTCGGTCCAGTATTCCAGGCTGTTGAATTGCGTTGAGGTGTCACGCGGATGCGTCCACAGACCATGATTGATATGGCCGATGCAGTTCATGTTGAACGCGTTGAGGAGGATCTTTTTACGCGCCATCAGATCGTCCCCCGCAACGGAGGATTGGTGTCGTTGAGGTAGTAATTGCCGATGGCGTGAAACTTCCAGCGTACCGGGTCGTGCAGCGTATGAACGCGCGCATTGCGCCAGTGGCGATCCAGGCCGTGTTCAGCCAGTGTCGATTGACTGCCAGCCAGTTCGAACAACGTGCTGCCAGCCGCCAGGGAAATCTCCGTGCTGATGGCGCGGGCTTCGGCCACGGCTATTGATGCGGCGGCCACGGTGCGGGCATTGCTGTCTGCCTGGGCAACGTCGAGAAACTCCCCGGCCCGCTCCAGCAGTGCTTCGGCGGCGTGCAGGCGAATACCCAGCTTGCCGAAGCTGTGCAGCGTCAGCGGGTCGTCCACGGCCTTTTCGATACCCGAGTCGATCCAAGGCCGGGTGCGCGTCTGCACGAAGGTCAAGGCGTCCTCAAAGGCTGCGCGGGCGATGCCGGTGTCGATCGCGGCATGAAGAATCTGCGCCAGCGGCCCGACTGTAGTGGGGCGCTGGAAAGCGCTCTGGAACGGCACGATGTCGTTGGCGCGGACGTACACGTTGTCGAATACCACCGAGCCGCTGCCCGTGGTGCGCTGCCCAAAACCGCTCCAGTCGTCGATGACGCTCAGGCCCTCGCTGTCATGCGCGACGAAAACCAGTTGCTGCACGCCTTCGTCGTCGATCACCGAGGTGGGAATACGTTGCGCATACAGCGCGCCGGTCGCATAGAACTTGCGGCCGTTGATGCGATAACCGTCGCCGTCACGGGTCAGGCGAGTGGTGCGGTCATGTGCCGTTTTGGTCCCCAGTTCGGCCAGCGCGTTGCCGAACCGCACGCCAGCCAGCGCCTCGGCATACAGTTGCGCCTGTTGCTGCGGGTTGCCGTTCACGCGCAACACCTCGAGGGCGTAGAAATGGTTTTGCGGAATCTGGCCCAGCGAGCCATCGGCTTCGGAAATCAGCTGTATCACCTTGGCCAGCGTCACGTTTGAAACACCCGCGCCGCCAAAGGCCTTCGGGACACTGATGCCCCACAGACCGGACTGACTGAACAGGTCGAGTTCGGCATGAGGCAGACGACGCTCGCGGTCGCGTTGCGCGCTGTCGGTCTTGAAGTACAGGGCCAGTTCGCGGGCTGTTTGCAGGGCCTGAACGTCACTGGTAATCAGCGCTGCGTTGTCGCGCGCCTGAAGGTTGGAACTCATCAAAGGTGTTCTCCAGTGGTCTGGTTCAGATCCAGGAATGGCGAGCAGGCAGGGTGCCGTTCAAATGCCAGGTGCCGACTGCGTGGTATTTCCAGCGCACCGGGTCGTGGAGGGTATGGACGCGTGCGTTACGCCAGTGGCGGTCGAGATTGAACTCGGCCAGGGTCGCGCGGCTGCCCGCCAGTTCGAACAGCTTTTCGCTGGCCAACAAGGAGATTTCGGTGGTCAGTACCTTGGCACGCGCCACGGCAATGGAAGCGCGCGCTGCCGAGTGCTCGTCTATGGGCGCAGCGTTGATTTCGTCGAGTTCCTGACCCGCCTTGCGCAGTAACGCTTCGGCGGCGTGCAGCTCAAGTTTCAGCTTGCCGATGTCGGCAATCACGTAGAGATCGTCGCTGGCACGCTCGACGTTGGCGTCGATCCACGGACGGGATTTCTCGCGAACGAACGCAATCGCATCATCAATTGCACCGCGAGCAATGCCCGCGTCTATCGCGGCCTGGATCAACTGCGATACCGCACCCTGAATATTGGGCGTCAGGGCCAGACGCCAGTTGTCGACCACCTGCCCGGCGTCGACCGCAACGTTGTCGAGCAGCACGGTGCCGCTCGCGGTGGTGCGCTGGCCAAAGCCCGACCAGTCATCGACGATGCGCAGGCCCGGTGTGCCACGTTTGACGAAGGCCATGATCTGTCGGCCCTGATCATCCAGCGCCTTGACCGCGACCCAATGCGCAAACAATGCGCCGGTGGAATAGAACTTCTGTCCGGTGATGGTCAGGCGGTCGCCATTGGCGGTGATCCGTGCCTTGAGTTCCAGCGTGTTTTTGGTGCCGCGTTCCGGCCCGGCGTTGCCAATGCGCCAGCCGTCCAGGACGCTCTGAAACAGTGTTTTTTTCTGCTGTTCGGTGGCGCTGCCCTGCAGCAGGTGCAGAATGCCAAACTGGTTTTGCGGAATTTGTCCCAATGCGGGGTCGGCAGCAGAAATGATCCTGAACACTTCGGCCACCGTGACGAACGATACTTGCGGACCGCCGTACGCGCGCGGGATGGATATGCTGCCCAGTCCGCTACGGGTGAATTGTTCGATTTCAGCCCACGGCAAAGCGCGTTGCCGATCGCGGTTTGCAGCATTGATCCTGGCTGACGCTGCCAGTTCATGAGCGGCTGCAATGGCCTCGGCGTCGTTTTGCAACACCTTGGCCGCAAGCAGTCGGGGAGCTACGTCAGGCTCTTGTGAAGCCTCGACGTGGTGGGCTGCTACCGCCGCCGGATCAGACTCGCGTCGCTCACCGTCAGTAGGTACAGCCCTGGGTTTATCCACAGGGGTAGTTGTGAAAGGGACCATCGGAACCTCGTAGCAGTAGACCGCATCAAGTGCGGCTGGAAAACATCACGATGTCCGGTGGTCCGGTATATATACCCTAAGCGTGTATAAAATTTTTTAAAACGTGCTTTTTGGAATAAGCATAGACAGTAATTGTCAGTCGTCTGCGTCCGTTCAGCGCCTCAACCGACGTCACCCGAGGTGCCAGACCGAGGTGCAGAATCAAATGCGAAATGAACACCGCTGACGCCTGCGCGATTTCGCCGTTTATTGCATGCGCGGCATAGGTTTAAAAAGTAGCGGACATAAGTTGCCAATGTTTATTTTATGGATGACTGCTATCACCGTGCCGGCTATTTTGCAGGTGATTTTTTCAGGAGCCTCGATTATTCGATTCGTCGTATTCAATCAGTTGAATGGCCCAGTGGCTGAACCCGTATTACCCGTGGCGGAGCCCAGAGCGAGTTGTTACCCACTCGGTCGATAACACAGTAAGTCACTTCCAGTTGTTGTTCCTCTCCGCCTTCCAGTATCAGCGCGGGCGGTACGACCAGATCGACAGGCTCACCGACGTCTTCGGCAACAAGCGGCGGCAGGTCCATACGCAAATCGCCCCAGCGCACGGTGATCTCGTCGTGAACAGCCATGTTCAGGTACGGCTCGATGGTCATCGGTAAACCGCCTTCCAGGTGCCTGCGCGACAGTCCTCGACGTATTACCGATGGCACAACATACAGCGGTGCCAGCCCCTGGTTTTCTTCCGTGTTGGTGCTGACCAATTGCCCGCCTGGTGCGTTCAGCTTCACCCACAGCTTGCGGCAGGGCGAGGTTACGGGCAAACCGCCTATTTTCATGACCCGGTAGTAAGTTCTTGCTTTGCCGTTCTGTAGAAAGCTTTCCGGCACGCGTAGGACAACGGGTTTGCCGACGTCGGATGCCTTCAATATTTTTGACGCGACGTAACAGCCGTCCCAGAACAGTTCGATCAGGTCTCCCTCGTCCATGCTGTCATAGGGGGCCACATGAACAAGCAGTTGAGAGGCACCTCTCACGCCTATGCCATGTCGGCTGGCCAGCGGTATGGAAGGGGCTGACAGGCCCATAGGGGTCGGTTTGCAAATGATTTGGCTCATGTACGGGTGCTCCTGATAATCAATAGTTCAAGTAACGATTCGTCATAAATTTTCATGTTGAAGTAATAAGAGGTGCGCTTAAGGCGGTGGGATAAGTACCTTAAATATCCAACTTATGGCAAACATTACAAATGGTATGAAAAGAGGGCTTGAAACTTTAGTGTCTCACTAACTGAGTGATGTGTATGAGCTAATGGGCTTTGCAGGCACTTGTCAATATGTGGGTGGCGTTTGCTAGTGTTTTACTTGAAAACCGGAGACTTCCTACACGGTTTATTTGGAACTGTTTACTTCGCGATAAACAACCGTCCTACCACAAAGTACCAATAGCAACAGGCAGTAACCGACGGAGGAGGGCTCAGAAGAGGGTGTTCGGCAAGGGGCGTGTGTCTCAGGCCAGCCGACTACGAATCAGGTATGAGAGCTGACGTAGGCCGATTTTATTATTTCGATGATTTTTCGGAAAATTACGCGGGAATTGAGCAAGGATCTTGAACGATTAACGCCTTCTGAAATGTAAGAAAAAAGCAGCGCCGTTGATGGACGCTGCTTTTTTGGGGACCTACCGGCATGATCAGTGACGAGTGCGCTCAAGAAACTGCCGTGTGCGCTCTTCCTTAGGGTCGGCGAACAGTGCTTTGGCTTCGCCTTGCTCCACGATCACCCCCTTGTCGATGAAGATCACCCGGTTGGCGACCTCCCGTGCAAAGCTCATCTCGTGGGTGACGATCACCATCGTGCGCTTTTCTTCGGCCAGGGCGCGAATAGTGGTCAGCACCTCGCCAACCAGTTCCGGGTCCAGTGCCGAGGTTGGCTCGTCGAACAGAATCACTTGCGGCTCCATCGCCAGCGCCCGTGCAATCGCCACGCGCTGCTGCTGCCCGCCCGAGAGACGACGCGGGTAGGCGTCTTCCTTGCCGGTCAGGCCAACCTTGGCGAGCAGTTTCCTGCCCAGCGCCTCGGCGGCTTCCCGCGCGACCTTCTTGACCACTACCGGGCCTTCAATGACGTTTTCCAGCGCTGTGCGATGCGGAAACAGATTGAAGTTCTGAAACACGAACCCTACCTGCTGGCGCAACTGGCGAATCAACCCCTGTTGCTGGTTCATGGAACGTGTTCCATCGATCTCGATGTCGCCCACCTTGATCCTGCCGCTATCTGGTGTCTCCAGCAGGTTCAGGCAGCGCAGCAGGGTGGTCTTGCCCGAGCCACTGGGACCGATGATGGCGACGACTTCCCCGGCTTCGATACGCAGATCGATGCCCTTGAGCACCTGATTGCCTTTGAATTCCTTGGTGAGTTTTTCAACGACTATCATGCGTCAGGTCTCCAGATCATGCCGGTTGACCCTGGCTTCCAGCTTGTTTTGCAGGTGCGAGAGCGCCGTGGCAAGGATCCAGTAGATCAGTGCGGCGGCCAGGTACATGGTGAAAATTTCAAAGGTGCGGGCGGTGATCAATTGCGCCTGGCGGAACAGCTCCGGCACCTGAATGGTGGCGGCCAGCGCGGTGTCCTTGACCAGCGAAATGAAACTGTTGCCCAGTGGCGGCAAGGCCGTGCGTGCTGCTTGCGGCAGTATGGCCCGGCGCATGGTCTGCCAGCGGGTCATGCCGATGCTTGCGGCAGCTTCCCACTGACCACGCTCCACCGAACTGATAGCCGCGCGCAGAATCTCGCAGGCATAGGCGGCCATGTTCAGCGAAAAGCCGATCAGTGCCGCGCTCAGGGGTTCAAGCTGGATACCCAGTTCCGGCAGGCCGTAATAAATCACGAACAGCTGGACCAGCAAGGGCGTACCGCGAAAGAACGACACGTAGATGCGTGCAATCCAGTTCACCAGCTTGAAGCGCGACAGGCGCATCAATGCCAGGCCGAAGCCCAGCAGCAACCCGAAAAACATCCCGCCCAGGCTGAGGAAGACGGTGTAATACGCGCCCTTGAGCAGAAAGGGCGCGGAGTCCAGCGCGAGCTGAAGGCTCTCTTCGATCATTTGGTGACGTCAGCGTTGAAGTATTTCTTCGACAGTTTTTCCAGGGTGCCGTCGGCACGCAGTTTGTCGATGGCCTTGTCGATAGCTGCCTGCAACTCGGGTTCGCCTTTGCGCAGGGCAATGCCGGACTCCTGACGGGAAAACGCGTCACCTGCGGGCACCAGTTTGTCTTTGGTCTTGGTGGCCATTTCCAGAGCTGCCAGGCGATCAACGAGAATCGCGTCGATACGGCCTACACTCAGGTCCTGAATTTTGCTCGGGTCATCGTCATAGGTTTTGACGATTGCGCCCGGGACGTTTTCCTTCAACCATTGTTCGTAGTTGGTGCCCAGCCCCACGCCAACCTTCTTGCCGGTCAGGTCCTTGGCTGTCTTGATGGTGTCTGCGTTCTTCTTCAGAACCAGCGCCTGAATGCCGGACACGGTGTAGGGCTCGGAGAAGTCGTACTTCTTCTTGCGCTCCTCGGAGATGGTCACCTGATTGATCACCACATCCAGACGCTTGGAATCCAGAGCGGCCAGAATGCCGTCCCATTTCGATGGCTGGATCTTGGCTTTCACACCCAGTTCCTTGGCCAGCGCTTCGGAAAACTCGACTTCGAAGCCGGTGAGCTTGCTGTTTTCATCGACGAAGCTGAACGGCGGGTAAGTGCCTTCAAGGCCCACATTAAGCGTGCCGCTATCCTTGATTTTCTGCAGTTGCTCGCCAGCCATGGCTTGCCCGGCGATACCGGTACCGAGCATCAAGCCCAGTGCCGAGAAAAGAAACGTGCGACGAATAGCGGAAATGTTCATGCGAGCCCCTTGTTGGTATGGAAGTGTCTGGCCAGTTTCTGACCCGACTCAAGCAACATCGTGCTGATTATTCAGCTTTTTTTCAGGCAGTTACGTCAGGTGTTGCGTCAGAGTTGTTGCCTGCCGGGCGCGACTATATAGCCATCTGCTTATGAGGAAAAATAACAAAAAAAGTTATTTTTCCTATCAAAAGGCATAAAAGCTGCGCCGGCTGAAAAGTTACTGATCAAACGCATCCGGGTAGGCAAACAGCGCCGGAGCACCGCCAGTGTGCAGAAAGATCAGCGGGCCGTCGTTGAAGCGCTGACGGCCAATGCCATCCAGCAAGCCGGACATGGCCTTGCCGGTATAAACCGGGTCCAGCAACAGCCCTTCGTGGCTGGCCACCAGCTTGATCGCCGCCAGCGTACCGGCGTTCGGTTCGCCATAACGCGGAGCGAAATACTCGTCCCACAGTTCAACCTTGAAATGCTCCGGCAGGGCGATATCCAGTAATTCTGCCGTGCGCTCGGCCAAGCCCTGCACTTTGGGCAGTTGTGCTTCTTCACTGCGCGAAACGGTCACGCCGATAACCGGCAATTGCGGCAACTCGTGAGCCAGTGCCAACGCCAGGCCGCTGTGGGTGCCCGCGCTGCCGGAGGCCAGAACAACCGCCGCAAAGTCGATGCCGGTCTGCTTGATCTGCTCAGCCAGTTCCAGCCCGGCACGTACATAACCCAGCGCACCGACCGGGCTTGAGCCACCGATGGGCACCAGATAAGGCTTCTTGCCGCTGGAGCGCAGACGCGCAGCCAGCGCGTGCAGTTGTTCGTCGGCGTTGTCGAGGTTTTCGACCAGCTCGACCTTCGCATCGAACAGCTCCAGCAGCAGGCGATTGCCGTTTTTCAGGTAACTGGGGTCTTCGGTGCCGATGGGGTTTTCCAGCAGCGCCACGCAGCCCAGGCCCAGACGCGCCGCCAGGGCCGCGGTCTGGCGAACATGGTTGGACTGGATAGCGCCCGCAGTGATCAGCGTGTCGGCGCCTTGGGCCAGCGCGTCTGCGGCGAGGTACTCGAGTTTGCGGACCTTGTTGCCGCCCAGCGCCAGTGTGGTGGTGTCATCACGCTTGATGTAGATATCGCGATCTGCCCAGATCGACAGGCGCTCAAGCTTTTCCAGAGCCGTCGGCGCGCTGATCAAGTCCAGGCGATTGAAACGGGCAAGCTGATTTTTGATCATGGTGGTCGGTAAGCCGTGTAAAGAGTCACCGGACTATAGGCAGACGTTTCCCGCACGGCAACTTATCTGTGCTTACGGCACTGCTGGCGTATTCCTACAGAAATTGTTGTTTTTTTCGCCTGAATGTTTGCCGTAGAGTGGCAACAGCAGCGGCCAGCACTGTCGGTCGCCACCCTTCACATCAAGGAGAGTCAAGCGTGAGCGATATTCCAGAAGCATCCGCCGACGGCAGCTCCAGCCACTGGCAGTTGCAGCGGATCGTCAGCCAGTTGCGCGGCGCGCGTGAAGACTGGCGGGCTCGCAACAGGCGAGTGAGCGGTGAACACGGTGGGCGTGAGCTGCCTTCGCGTGCGGCCATGGGCGAGATTCTTGAAGCCTTGAGCGGCGCACTGTTCCCGATGCGCCTGGGCCCGGTGGACCTGCGTGAAGAAAGCGAAGATTTCTACGTGGGGCATACGCTGGATGTGGCACTCAATGCGCTGCTGGCCCAGGCCCGCCTGGAGCTGCGCTATGTGGCCCATCAGCAGGGCGGTGACCTGAAGAGCATCGATGCGCGAGCGCTCGAGCTGATTCAGGGTTTCGCCATGGCCCTGCCGGGTATTCGTCTGTTACTGGACACCGACGTCCTGGCCGCCTACCACGGCGACCCGGCCGCACGCAGCGTCGATGAGGTGCTGCTGTGCTACCCCGGCATTCTGGCGGTGATCCACCATCGTCTGGCGCACCATTTGTATCGCGCCGGTCTGCCATTATTGGCGCGCATCAGCTCGGAGATCGCCCATTCGGCGACCGGTATCGACATTCATCCGGGCGCGCAGATCGGCCCGAGCTTCTTTATCGACCATGGAACAGGCGTGGTAATTGGCGAAACCGCGATCATCGGCGAGCGGGTGCGGATCTATCAGGCCGTTACCCTGGGCGCCAAGCGCTTCCCGTCGGACGAGGACGGCCAGTTGCAGAAAGGCCATGCACGGCATCCAATCGTTGAAGACGACGTGGTGATCTACGCGGGTGCGACCATTCTGGGGCGCATCACCATTGGCAAGGGTTCGACCATCGGCGGCAATGTCTGGCTGACGCGCAGCGTACCGGCAGACTGCAACCTGACTCAGGCCAACCTGCTGCAACAGGATGATTGCAGCAAGAAGTGAGAACGCTCCGTTATCAGATCACCTTCACCGCCCGGCCGATGAACTGGATCGGCCCGGTGGGCTTGCCGATTGGCGAGCCGGTGGATTTTTCCAGGGTCAGTTCGAACAGCTGATTGGGTTGCAGCGGCGGCAGTTTGTCCAACGGAACATGCAGGCTCTGACCCGGCTTGACCAGCCCGAGCGAGACCGGGCCTTGCCAGTCGTCACCTTTGGTCCAGAACTCCAGCGCCTTGTCGTTCGGAACCTCGAATACGCCCAGCGGAATAAGCTGGATTTCCTGCGAGTTGCTGGCTTGCACAACCCAGCCGGGCGCCTTGTCCTGCGGCCCGACCAGTACCACCAGATAAGACGGTTGCGCCGGTGCGCGGGTCAGCAGCGTCATGCCCAGCACCAGCGACGCCGCTAATCCAGCCCCCGCCAGCCCGCGCCAGACCGACAGGTTGTCCCACCAGCGCACTCGCTGTCTGTGTGGCGCTTTGGCAGGCGCTGCCAGCTCCAGCAAGTTACGCTCGATGCGATCCCACAGACCGGGCGATGGCGTAACCGGTTCGGCCAATTCTGTCAGAGGCAGCAGGCGCTGTTCCCAGGCATCGATGGCCGCCTGCAAATCAGGCTCGTGGGGCAGGCGACGCTGTACGTCGAGCCTTTCCTGTGCCGACAGGGTGCCGAGCACATACTCGCCCGCCAGGTCATGAAGGTTGTCGTCTGAAGGTCGGGTCATCCCATGCACTCCCGCAAAGCCGTCAGGCTGCGCTTGATCCAGGCTTTGACCGTACCTAATGGCGCGCCGATTTTCTGCGCGATTTCCTGATGCGAATAGCCGTCTACATAAGCGTGAAAAACACAGTTGCGGCGCACCGGTTCAAGTTGCTCCAGGCATGAGGTGATGCGCCCCGGATTGACCCGCCAATCGAAGGCATCGCCGGTTTCCTGCCAGCCTTCCAGCGTCGCCTGTTCATGATGATCTTCGCTGCCGTCATCCTCGACACGTACCTCGCGTGCCGTGTTGCGCAGCGTATTCAGCGCCAGGTGGCGAGTCACGCTGAACACCCAGCCGCGTGCCGACCCACGCGAAGCATCGAAGCTGGCCGCGTGGTTCCAGATTTTCAGGAATGCGTCATGCACGATGTCTTCAGCCAGCGCCCGGTCACGCACCAGCCGCTGAGCGACGCCGAGCAGCCGCGCGCTTTCCTGTTGATAAAGACGCTGCAAGGCCTGCTTGTCACCGCGAGCGCAGGCCTGCAACGTTGCTTCGTAATCAAAGAGAGATTCGTGCGAGGACAAGATGATCCGCCATCAAAGGAAGACTACTGCCTCGCTGACATCACGAGGCTCCCGTGCAGCAGCATAGCCTACTGTTGCACGGTCACCTGATTAAGCGCATTGATCAGCTGGCGGTCCAGAACAGGTAGTCCGCCTGATACTTGACCACTTCCTTCGCGCCCTTGTTGCTCTCTGCACAGGCTTTGGCCGGGGCTACGCCGCCTTTCAAGGCCACGCGCTGAATGTAGGTCACGCCCGTCATCGCGCCCTTGCCTTCAGCCGGGTTGGCCTTGACCAGTTGGTACGGCAGGTTGCCTGCGCTCGACGGGGCCACAGCAACCTGAGTGCCGGTCAGTTTCGAGCCGTCTTTGGCTTCCCAGGTGGCCGGTGGGCCGTAGTAGGTGCCGACCTGTTTGCCGCTCTTGTCATTGAGCACGGCCTTGGGACCGACGAATGCCCACTCCATCTCATTGGGCATGTTGGCTTTGGCGCGGCACTCGTAAGTGATCTCGCCAACCCCGGTGGTGGTCATGCTGACTTTGTTGCCGGCCGGTACCCGGACGCTTTCGGGCAGGTCAGTCTGAGCCATGGCAATGGATGACAGGCAAGTGAAAGCCAGGGTGCTACCAGCAAGGCAGAGCAAGCGTTTTGCGTTCATGCAGAAATCTCCAGAGGGTTTAACCGCGCTCAGCAACTCGAAGTGGCTGCTGAATGTACTACCCGCGAGAAACCCATCTGGATGCAGTGATTTGAAAATATTTTTTCAGTGCCGGCTGAAACGGCTGCGCAGCAGCAAAATACCGGCGATTGCCGCGAGGCCCGAGCCGATCAGCACGCCGACTTTTACTTCATCGATCAGGTGCTGCGAACCAGGAAACGCCAGGTTGCCGATGAACAGGCTCATGGTAAAGCCGATGCCGCACAGAATAGCGACGCCGTACAACTGCACCCAGTTGCTGCCTTCCGGCAATGTCGCCAGCCCGGCACGAATCGCCAGCACTGCGGCAAGGAACACACCGATCTGCTTGCCGACGAACAGGCCCAATGCGACACCCAGCGGCACCGGGTCGATCAGGTTTGCCAGGGTGATGCCGGAAAGTGATACACCCGCATTGGCAAAACCGAAGATCGGCACCACGGCGAACGCCACCCAGTAATGCATCTTTTCTTCAAGAAACAGCAGCGGCGAGCGTGCTTCCTCCTCGGGCTTGCCCATCGGGATGCACAGCGCCAGCGCCACACCGGCCAGCGTGGCGTGTACGCCTGATTGCAGGACGAAGAACCATAGCAGCGCGCCGAGCAGCAGATAGGGCAGCAGGCGGCGGACGTTCAGGCGGTTCAGCGCGATCAATACGGCGAGAGTCACGAATGCGGCGGCCAGCATCGGCAGGTTAAGCCCCGAGCTGTAGAAAAACGCGATAATGGTCACAGCGCCCAAGTCATCGAGAATCGCCAGCGCGGCCAGAAAGACTTTCAGCGAAGTCGGCACCCGATTGCCCAGCAGCGACAACACGCCGAGGGCGAAGGCGATGTCGGTGGCCGCTGGAATCGCCCAGCCGCTGAGGGTTTGCGGGTTGCCCAAGTTAATCGCGATGTAGATCAGCGCAGGCACCAGCATGCCGCCCGCCGCTGCAAAGCCGGGCAGGGCGCGTTGTCCCCAGGTTGCCAGGCCGCCGGCCAGCACTTCGCGTTTGATCTCCAGGCCGACCATCAGAAAAAAGATGGCCATCAGCCCGTCGTTGATCCACAGCTCCACCGACAGGCCCAGCCAGACACTGTGCAGAATCGAGAAATAGCTCGCCGAAAGAGGAGAGTTGGCGACGATAAGGGCGGCCAGCGCCGCCGCCATCAGGACGATGCCGCCTGCTGATTCGGAGGCGAGGAAACGGGTGAGGACGGCAACGCCTCTGGGCGTTTCCCGGTTGAAAAGTTGAGTCATGGTCATCCTTGAGTGCAAGGCTGTTTTTGTAATGAAGTGCCAGGAATGCGCCTACAGGCCCGTGGCAGTAAGTTCGATCAGGCAGCAACGACTGGCGCGAGGTGATTGCAGTTCGACTTCCATCAAGCCGCCAGAATTATCAACCTGAGCGCAATCAAGTTTACCGAGAATTTCCCACGGCTGGCCGTTCACGCTTATCGCTACCTGCTCGGCCATGCTGAACAGCACGAATGTGCCGGCTGAACTGAACAGCCGTTGCGGATGACGCACGTCTATCCAGTGCAGGCGTGCCGTGTAACGGTGAGGAGCATAGATCAGATTGAAGTCGCGAATCGGCCCGTCCAGCAGCGTGCAACTGACTTCACTGTCGCCGCTGAACGCGAACGGATCCGATGGCAGCAGCGGGCGGCTGGTAATGCCGTCCACGTCCAGCGTCATGCCTGCGCCCTGCAAAACGGTAATGATGCGCTGATAACCGGCGAACACCGAGAAACCGCCTGAGGTTTCAATGTCGGCAATCGACAGTCGCCAGCCGAAACCGTCGAGGTCCTGGCCTGCATCGCGAGCGATTTCTTCAGTGCTGCCGCCGCCGTTTTTCCACGGCATGCGCGGGTAGTCGACGGCGCGCAAAATGCGGGTCTGGTTCATTTGGTAAAGCGTCCTTCCAGGCGATGACGGGAGCCGGGGTGGATCAGGCGCGCAGCGGTAACCGGCTGACGACCAGACCAGGTCCGACGGCGAATCAGTAGGCAGGGTTCTCCCGCCTCAATCTGCAACAGTCTGCATTCATCGGCTTCGGCGAGAATCGCCTCGACCACATGTTCGCCTTCAGTGAGCGGTGCAACCTGCGACAGATAGGCATAAGGCGTCTGCAGGGTGAAGTCCTGCCTGAGGTAATCAGGAGCGACCTGGGCGTTCACGAAGCGGTCTTCGATCTGCACCGGAATGTCGTTCTCGTAGTGCACGATCAGCGAATGGAACACCCGCTGGCCTTCGCGCATGTCCAGCGCCAGCGCGCGCTCGGAGCCTGCGGCTTCTTCCTTTAGCACCATGACCTTGCAGGTATGGCGATGGCCGCGCGCGGCGATCTCGTCAGCAATGTTATGCACTTCGAACAGTGCCGACTGGCTTTTGGGTTCTGCGACAAAGGTGCCAACACCCTGCATGCGCACCAGCAAACCTTCAGCGGTCAGCTCGCGCAGTGCCCGGTTTATGGTCATGCGGCTGAAACCCAGTTGCGTCACCAGCTCGCTTTCCGACGGTACGCGATGGTGCGGCGGCCAGGTGCCGTTCTGGATCTGCAGGGCGATCATGTGTTTGACGCGGGCGTACAAGGGTGCGGGACTTTCGCCCATCTGGGCTGCCAGGGAAGAAGAGGCGGGCGGAGTCGACACGTGTGAGTCCTTGTTTTCAAAATGACGTTTTGACGATGATTCAGACGCCTGAGAGCGCCACGCTAACCATTAACCTGCTGCTCGGCAAGCGTGCCGAAGGTTTACCGGTCGCTTAAACGTCTGTATATGTATATACAAATTACAGTGATGAGGTGTGAAGTCAATGTCAGCCTTCTTTGCCGAGCGCGCGTTACTCCCCGACGGCTGGGCCAGCAATGTGCGTCTGGAGGTCAGCCAGGAAGGTGTTTTGACCCGCGTCGAGGCCAACGCGGATCGGCAGGGTGCCGAAATCGTCAGTGGCCCGTTGCTGCCTGGCATGCCGAACCTGCACTCTCATGCGTTTCAGCGGGCGATGGCCGGGCTGGCGGAAGTGGCGGGCAACCCCAACGATAGTTTCTGGACCTGGCGCGACCTCATGTATCGCCTGGTAGGGCGCATCAGTCCGCAGCAACTGGGCGTTATCGCTCGCCAGCTGTACATCGAAATGCTCAAGGGCGGTTACACCTCGGTTGCCGAATTTCATTACGTGCATCAGGACCTGGACGGCAAACCCTATGCAGATCCTGCCGAACTGGCCGTGCAGATCAGTCAGGCGGCAAGTTCGGTCGGCATCGGCCTGACCCTGCTGCCGGTGCTTTACAGCCACTCGGGGTTTGGCGGGCAGGCACCCAACGAAGGGCAGCGGCGGTTTATTCACAGCACTGACAGCTATCTGGATTTGCAGGCTCGTCTACGCCCGCTTCTGGCGGCTCAGCCCACGCAGCAGTTGGGTCTGTGCTTCCACTCACTGCGTGCGGTGACGCCACAGCAGATCAGTGAAGTGCTTGCGGCCAGCGACCAGCAGTGCCCTGTGCACATCCATATCGCGGAACAGCAGAAGGAAGTCGATGACTGCCTGAGCTGGAGCGGTCGGCGTCCGCTGCAATGGCTGTATGAAAATGCCCCTGTGGATAACCGCTGGTGCCTGGTGCATGCGACCCACGCCGAGGCGGATGAAGTGCAACTGATGGCGCACAGCGGCGCGGTGGCCGGGTTATGCCTGACCACCGAGGCCAATCTGGGCGACGGTATCTTTCCGGCGGTGGACTACATTGCCCAGGGTGGCCGGTGGGGAATTGGCTCGGACAGTCACGTTTCGCTCAGCGTGGTCGAGGAGCTGCGCTGGCTGGAGTATGGCCAGCGTCTGCGCGATCAGCGCCGTAACCGGCTGTATCGCAGTGATCAGCCGATGGTTGGCCGCACCTTGTACGACGCCGCGCTCGCGGGTGGCGCGCAGGCGCTGGGGCAGCAGGTTGGTGCACTGCAAGTGGGACAACGCGCTGACTGGCTGGTGCTGGATGACAACGACCCGTACATCGCCACGGCCTCGGGCGACGCCATCCTCAACCGCTGGTTGTTCGCTGGCAGCGACCGACAGATTCGCGACGTGGCAGTGAATGGACGCTGGGTCATACGTGAAGGGCGACACGCCGCAGAACAACAAAGCAACCGCGAGTTCGCGCAGGTATTGAGGGAATTGCTCGGCTGATGCAAGAGAGGACGCAGAGCGTCCAGAACGGCATGCCCACGCGGAGCATGGGCACGATAGTGTTCTTGCGGACGCTTGGCGTTCCTCACTTTCCAGCCACGACGCTTATCGTTCCTCACGCTCCAGCGTGGGAATGCCGTGGGTGACGCTCCGCGTCACAAATCTGCGCCGCGCCGCCCATCGAAAATCGGACGCAGAGCGTCCAGAGCGGCATGCCCACGCGGAGCATGGGCACGATAGTGTTCTTGCGGACGCCTGGCGTTCCTCACTTTCCAGCCACGACGCTTATCGTTCCTCACGCTCCAGCGTGGGAATGCCGTGGGTGACGCTCCG
>NZ_JAWHOO010000002.1:184496-200608 GCF_032586855.1 Pseudomonas syringae group sp. J254-4
CGTCACAAATCTGCGCCGCGCCGCCCATCGAAAATCGGACGCGGAGCGTCCAGAAAGGCATGCGACGCAGAGCGTCGCACGATGATCAAGCGTGAGCACAATAAGTGGAGTCCGCTTACTTCTCGCCCTTGCCGATCTTCGAATCATCTTCGCGCCAGATCAGGCGGGAGGTGTCGTAGCCTTGCTGACGAGCCTTGCTCAGCATGCTTTCCTTGACCGATGCAGACACGGTCGGCGTGCGCGACAGCAGCCACAGGTATTTGCGGTCCGGGTTGCCGACCACGGCGGTCCGGTAGCCTTCGCTGACGTCCAGAATCCAGTAGTCACCCTTGGCAACGCCCGGCAGAAGGCGCGAGAACCAGTTATCGAACACTACCCACAGCTTGTCGGTCTTACCCGGTACTTGCGGCGAGGCAGTGCCCTTTGCTTCTTCCCACTTGCCCTCGATAGTGCGGCAACGGTTGGTCACCGCAATGTTGCCGTCGTCCTTGAGCGCGTAAAGCGCCTCGGACTGGGCGCACTTGCGCTGGAAAAACATTGGCAGGCGGGCGATCTCGTACCAGGTGCCCTGATATTGCTTGAGGTCGACGCTGTCGACTGTCCTTGGTTCGAGGTTGTCAGCCGAGTGGGCAAAACCGATGGCCAGAAAGCTGGCCATGACAAAAATTCCGAAACGTACCAGTACCTTGATCATGTTTTATTTCAGACCCTGACCCGAGAACAGCACAACCTTGTCTGCCGCATACTGCACGCTGATAAAGGTGTTCTGGTCACCCCATGTGCAACTGGACATGCCCAGTGCGCCGGAGCATTCCGTCGGGCTGCCCAGCAAGGATTCGACCTGTGCCTTGGGCATGCCAGCTGAAATTTTCGAGTAGTTTTCCTGGGTGATCTTGCTGCAGGCAGCCAGAAATACGCAGAACGAGAGTAACGCGACAGTGCGCAAGGACATGGGTGTAGCTCCTGAACGGAAGGGGGTCGCGTCGCAGTGCAAGCGGAGGCTGGCTGGCGCAGTACCGCAAGCTTAGAAGAGAAAAAGGGAATCTGGTTCCCGGACGGCGCAAGGATTTATGCCGTAGATCAGATGGTTGGCCCGCAGGCCTGTGCCGAACGCAACATCGAATGCTCGTTTGCCTGTCGCCGGGTGGTGATTCAGACGGGCCGAATCACCACTGGCGCACAGCAAGCCTTCTTACTCTTTGTGATACGCGGTAGCGCGTTCGACTTCTTCTTTCGAGCCCAGGTACACCGCTACGCGCTGGTGCAGGCCTTCCGGCTGAATGTCGAGAATGCGCTGATGACCGTCGGTGGACGCGCCGCCAGCCTGCTCGACCAGGAAGGACATCGGGTTGGCTTCATACATCAGACGCAGTTTGCCCGGTTTGGAAGGCTCGCGGCTGTCGCGCGGATACATGAACAGACCGCCACGGGTCAGGATACGGTGCACGTCGGCAACCATCGCAGCGACCCAGCGCATGTTGTAGTTCTTTTTCAACGGGCCTTCTTCGCCGGCCAGCAATTCGTTCACGTAGCGCTGTACCGGGGCTTCCCAGTGGCGCTGGTTGGACATGTTGATCGCGAATTCCTGGGTGGACTCCGGGATTTTGATGTCTTCGTGAGTGAGCACGAAGCTGCCCATTTCGCGGTCCAGCGTGAAGCCTTTGACGCCGTCACCCAGAGTCAGCACCAGCATAGTCTGCGGGCCGTAGATGGCGTAACCGGCGGCGACCTGTTCGGTGCCCGGCTGCAGGAAGGCCTTTTCATTCAGCGCTTCGTTCTGGCTGAGGTATTCGTTCGGGCAACGCAGTACCGAAAAGATGGTGCCGACCGGAGCGTTGATGTCGATGTTCGACGAGCCGTCCAGCGGGTCGAAAACCAGCAGGTACGCGCCCTTCGGGTATTTACCCGGGATCTGGTAGGCGTTGTCCATTTCTTCGGACGCCATGCCGGCCAGGTGACCGCCCCATTCGTTGGCTTCGAGCAGGATCTCGTTAGAGATCACATCGAGCTTTTTCTGCACTTCGCCCTGAACGTTTTCGGTGCCCATGCTGCCAAGTACGCCGCCCAGCGCGCCTTTGGAGACGGCGTGGCTGATTTCCTTGCATGCGCGCGCCACAACTTCGATCAGGAAGCGCAGATCGGCAGGGGTGTTGTTGCTGCGAGTCTGCTCAATCAAGTAACGACTTAGTGTAACGCGGGACATGGATAGCTCCGAAATAGGGGGTATGAAAACCCGCGCAGTTTAACGCGAGTGGCGACGTAATACTGCTATCAGACTGGCTTATGACTGTTTCAGTTCAGATGTCGGGCAAAGCGCACCCGACAGCCTGTGTGTTTCAGCGTTTTGATGCGCGCAGCGTGCTGAATGCCATCCAGCCCAGAAACACGACCCCGAGCAGCAGAACGGCCCAAAGCCCGAGGCGTTTGAAGTCCATGCTCTGCGGCGTCACTATCGGCCCAGCTGCCATGTTGGCAACGGACGCCGTAGCGGGTTTCGCTGTACCGAGCGAGGCCAGTTTTTCCGGACTCAAGTCGGGGATCAGGGTGGCCAGCGACAGGTTCGCCGCCTTGACGTTCGGGTTGCCGATGGCCAGCGTGAAGGGCCCTTCACCGCGCGCCAGGAATACGATTTCCGTGGCAGGCACGGCCACGCTCAACTGCGGCGCTTCACTGCCCAGCCCGCCGCCGCGATCATCCACCACCAGTTTTAGCTGTTGAACGATGCGTCCGGACAATTGCAACTGGTCCTGCAAGACATCACTGTTGTTCTGCGATAACCGGTACAACAGGCCACTGCTGATCGGCTGCCAGGGCTGTTTCGCGTCCATCCGACCGTAAAGCGTCGCCGGTGCGAGGCTGTTGGGCTGGGCGATGTCGACCTTGACACGGCCTACCGGCAAGCCGCTCGGCAGTTGCCAGACATATTCGTTGGGGCTCTCGACGACGCCCTTGACCGGTGGCGACCAGGTCAGCGGCGGGGTCGGGCTTTCAGTGCTGGCGCTGAGCAGGTGGGCGGAGATCAACAGGGGGGCGCTGTGCGGGGCGCGCCACAACAGACGCAGGTAGCGGGCGCTCTGGCCGGGCAGGCCGACTTCACGTTGCTCGATCACTTCGTCGGCAAATGACAACCGGGCAACCTGCCCTTCGCCCCAGTTGCGCCAGTGCTGCAGGTCATCACTGGCTTCGATGCTGAAGTTCTGGAAACCTTCACGCTCGGTGCTCCAGTCGATCACCAGTTGTTCCAGTGGTGCCTTGATCGCGCTGGTGTCCAGCAACCAGCCGCGCAGCACTTCTTCGCCAGCCTCGATATCGCTTTGCGGCTGAACCTCAATCACGCTGCCGTTGCTTGAGCGCTCGATACGGATGACCGGCGCGGCATCGCCTGCTTCCTGCGTGCTGTACAGGGCAAACCATTTGACCGGGATTGGCGTGGGTTCCTGCTCGCGTGCAGGCTGTCGCGGCGTGATCGAATAAGCCTGCGGCTGGCCCTCGGCGTTGAACACGCGCAGATCACCCAGGTCGCTCTGCCGGGCATTCAACTGCACGGCTAGCGGTAACTCGATGCGATACCAAGGCCCGTCGCCGCTGAGGCTCAGTGGGGTCTGGCTGGCAAAGTCCGTCGGTTTGTCCTGGGCGACGGCAGTTATCGCCGTACACAAGGCCAGGCCAAGCACGGCGATCTTCATGGCGGGATGACTCAAGAACGTTTTCCTCATAGCGTATCCGGCACGACGGTCGGGCCTGGACCGGGTTCTTCGCCGACCTTTCTGGCAGGGTGTTTCGGCGGCAATGGTGCGAAATATCCCACCACCAGTAGCAGAATGCCAACACCGATGAACGAGACGATGCGCTCCATGCCACCACGGTTGCTCAGCTCGACGAAGAATAGCTTGATCACCACCACACCGATCAATGCTGCGCCGCCCAGCCAGAGCTCGCGGTTGCTGCGCATATGACCGCCGATCATCAGGGCCAGCGCCATCAGCGTCCAGACGATCGACAACCCGGCTTGAACGCGCATCGACTCAAGCAACGCCTCGGTGTGCCACGGTACTTGAGCCCAATGATGGGCTGTACGCATGACCATTGCCGTGACGAGTGCAAACAGCGAAGCGCCTGCCACCAGCAAGGCAGCATTGCGAGGGCGCGTGAGGTACTTGCGCATCCACAGGCATGCTCCGGCCAGAGCCAGCAACAGACCGATTTCCAGTGGGTTGAGCAGCGGGATATAAGGCAGCGGGTCAGCCGCACCGTCGCTGAACGTGTTCGCCAGCCAGAACCACGCCAGCATCAATGCCGCCAGTGGTGCCGCGGCCCCGACATGGTAGGCCTCGGGGCAAGCCTTCACCGGCCATGGCCACTGACGCTCTGAGCTCATCGCCAGCAGGAACAGGCCAGGCAGAATCGCCCAGCCCAGCCAGCGCCAGGCGTTGTAAGACTCGGACAGCTGCAGCAGGCCGAAACGCAGTTCCAGTGCCAGTACGGCGATGATCAACAGGCAGCCTGTGGTGTGAGCGATACGTTGCGCGAGGATCGGCAGCGTGTCTGCCAGATAGCGCAAGGTCAGCAGGTGCACGGCGAACACGGCTGCCCAGGCCAGCCAGCCCCAGTTCGCGGCCGGGTGATAATGCTCACTCAGCGAGCCCAGTAACAGAAGGGCGCTGACTGGGGTGAGTACGCTGCACAATACGGCGAGGTCTGGCCAGCGCAAACGCAGGGCCAGCACTGCCCAGATAGCTACGCTGAGCGCAGCCGCGATCAACAGCAGTGGCGTCTGCACGCTGTTCGGTGCGTACAGTTGCACGACGCTGATCAATGAAGCCGCCCACCAGATCGCGCCCCATATCGTCAGTACCGTTCTGGCGATTTTCTGATCGATGATCGTCAGGGTGTTGAAGCGGAACACGCTCCAGGCGCTGATCAGGGCCGCGATGGCCAGAATCATCGGTGTCCAGTAGTCGCCAGCCCAGCTGGAATTGTCTGAATCACTGATCAGCATTGCGCTGGCGCACACCTGCAACACCGGGCCGAAAACCTGTGCCAGCTTGCGGTGCTGGCGCAGGCCCAGCCAGAAAACCGCTGCGCCTTCCACGGCCCACGCGCAGGTCGTCCATTGCGAACCGAGACCCAGCGGGATGGCCAGCGTGGCAAACACCACGCCCAGCGCCAGGCAAGTTTCCATCAGCAAAACGGTTCGACCGGTCGCACGTGCCGCCAGCCAGCGTGCCAGCCCCATGTAGATCAGGCCCAGCGCGAGCGCGCTGAGCGCGGCACCGAACTCAAGGTGTTCGACCAGCGCGTATTGCAGGCCGAACCCGACGATTGGCGTGCCAAACAGCAGGGTGCCGTCGACGTAATCACCCTGACGTGCCGACCAGCGCAGCAGTGTTTCGCGACTGGCATCCGCTGGCGCGTCAGTGAGTTCCAGCAGCTTGCGACGCGCAAACAGCAGGCCGATGGCCAGGTACATCACAAAGAACAGAATCAGAAAGGGCTCGGTGCTCCAGAACAGCTCGGGGGTGTAAGCCCGTATGCCCCAGGCGAAACCGATGCCGAAAGTGCCGAAAAAGCCGATCAGGTTGAGAATGCGCCAGGCCTTGAACCAGGCGATGGCAATGATGCCCGCGTTGAGCAGGGCAAAGTAACTGAACAGCGAGATGTGGCTGCCTTGCCCGGTCGAAGCAAGCAGTGGTGCTGCGAATCCACCCAGCGCACCGGCGCAGGCCAGGGCCAGAGCATTCTGTGTCAACGCCAGAATGGCCGAGAAAGCGGTGATCGCTACCAGCAGCACAAAGCCCGGTGCCGGATCGAGCAGGGCGTGCAATTTCATCGCCGCAAAGACGGTCAGGTACAACACGCCTACGCCTGCGCCTTGCAACATCAGCGCGTAAGAGCCGTTGCGCAAACGCAGCCACCAACCCAGGCCGAGCAGGGCCAGTGCGCTGGCGGCGACTGCGGCGTAGCGTGCTTCAATCGGTACGACCATGCCTTCGGTGGCGTAGCGCAGCAGAAAGGCCAGCCCGAGAAACAGCACCACTACGCCCACTCGCAGTACCGTATTGCCGCCCAGCAGCCAGTCTTTTGCGCGATTGATGGCGCTGTCCAGCAGATTGGGCTGTGCTGCCTTTGAAGGCTGACGGATTTCGGCGGCGGGTTCGACAGGCCCTGTTGCCTGCGGCTCTTCGTCTGGCAGGTCCCAGATCAGCTCGGGCCCATCAGTGGGTGCCTCGATAATGATCGCATCCACTGGAAGCGGTGCGGCGTCCTGCGCAGGAGGCACGCCGGATGTGGACTGACGCTCGAGCGCGCTCAGGCGCTGCTCAAGGGCATCGAGGGATTGGCGGGTTGCGAGCAGTTGTTGCAGTTGGTCGGCGGATTGCCTGCCAAGCAGGCGCATGCGGATGCCCGCCCAGACGGCCCAGGCCATGACTGCGCCGATCAGCGAACCTGCCCACTCGTCATAGCTAAGCGCGTAGCCCAGCGCTGCACCGCCCACCACCAGACAAATCCAAAGCACGCGACGACATCCTTTTCGATGTGTGAAGGTTCATCGAGCGCAGTATATAGGGGCGGGCGGACATCGTTTGTAATGTTTTATGCAGTGCGAGGGTACGTTCATTAGCGCAGACACCTATCGTTCCTCACGCTCCAGCGTGGGAACGCCTTGGGTGACGCTCCGCGTCACAGATCTGCGCCGCGCCGCGCATTCAAGATCGGATGCGGAGCGTCCAGAACTGCGTTACCACGCCGGAGCGTGGTAACGAGAGCCCAGTGAGTGCGCGAGCAGCTCCGAGTTAGTCCAGCGCCTTCCAGATGTCGCCGGCGTACTCGCGAATGGTCCGGTCCGAAGAGAACCAGCCCATGCGTGCGGTGTTGAGCACCGCCGAGCGCCACCATTCCTTGGAATCGTGCCAGCGTTCCTCGACTTTGGCCTGTGCTGCCCAGTACGAATCGAAGTCGGCACAGACCAGGAAGCGGTCATAATCCAGCAACTGATCGATCAGCCCCGCGTAACGGTTCGGATCATCCGGCGAGAACACGCCGCCACGAATCGCTTGCAGTACATCGTTCAAACGCCCCGATGCCGCTACGTCGCCATGCGCGTTGAATTCACCTGCGCGCTTGCGGGCTTCGACCTGTTGTGAGGACATGCCAAAGATGAACATGTGCTCCAGCCCGACCTGCTCGCTCATTTCCACGTTGGCACCGTCCAGCGTGCCGATGGTCAGGGCGCCGTTGAGGCCGAACTTCATGTTACTGGTCCCTGAAGCTTCCAGGCCTGCCGTGGATATCTGCTCGGACAGGTCGGCTGCCGGGATGATGCTCTCCGCCAGACTGACGTTGTAGTTGGGCATGAACACCACTTTCAGCAGGCCACGCACCGTCGGGTCGTTGTTCACGGTCCGGGCGATATCGTTGGTCAGCTTGATAATCAGCTTGGCCGAGTGATAACTGGCCGCCGCCTTGCCGGCGAAGATCTTCACCCGCGGAACCCAGTCTGTGCCTGGCTCGGCACGAATTGCCTGATACAGCGCTACGGTGTGGAACAGGTTCAGCAACTGGCGTTTGTATTCGTGAATCCGTTTGACCTGGACGTCGAACATCGCTGCAGGGTTGACGGCAATACCCAAGCGTTCATGAATGATCGCTGCCAGTGCGCGCTTGCTGTGCAGGCGTTGGTCGGCCATCTGCTTGCGGAACGAAGACTTATCGGCGAACGGCTCAAGCTCTTTGAGGCGAGTCTCGGCATTATCCAGAACGTCCTCACCCAGCGCTTCGACGAGCATTTCGGTCAGCTTCGGGTTGGCCTGGAACAGCCAGCGGCGGAAGGTGATGCCGTTGGTCTTGTTGTTGATCCGCTCCGGATAGATCTTGTGCAGCTCGGCGAACACGGTCTTGCGCATCAGTTGGGTATGCAGCGCCGAAACGCCGTTGACGCTGTGCGAGCCGAGGAACGCCAGGTTGCCCATGCGTACCCGACGACCGTTGTCTTCTTCGATCAGCGATACCGCACGCAGCACGTTGACGTCGTCGACGCCTTTGGCGCGCAGTGTGTCGATGTGTTGTGCGTTGATCAGGTAGATGATTTGCATGTGGCGCGGCAGCATCCGCTCCATCAGGCCGACCGACCAGGTCTCCAGCGCTTCCGGCAGCAGCGTATGGTTGGTGTAGCCAAGGGTGCCGACGGTGATTTTCCAGGCGGTGTCCCACGGGATGTTGTGGTTGTCGATCAACTGACGCATCAGCTCGGCCACTGCAATGGACGGGTGCGTGTCGTTCATCTGAATCGCTGCATGGTCTGGCAGATCGGTCAGCGTGGCGTGCTGGTTCAGATGGCGGCGCAGCAAATCCTGCAGCGATGCGGAAACAAAGAAGTATTCCTGGCGCAGGCGCAGTTCCTGGCCCGCTTCGGTTGCATCGTTCGGGTACAGCACGCGGGAAATACTTTCGGCGCGCACTACTTCGGCGACGGCGCCAAAGTGGTCGCCCGCGTTGAAACGTTCCAGATGCAGGTCTTCCACCGCACGGGCGCGCCACAAGCGCAGAGTGTTGACGCTTTTCCCGCGCCAGCCGACCACAGGGGTGTCGTAAGCAATGGCCCGAACGGTTTCGCCCGGACGCCAGACCTGACGCGAGTCGCCCGCTTCGGTCACCACAGTGTCGACGCTGCCACTGAAACCGATGGAGTAAACCACCTCAGGACGCTCGAATTCCCACGGGTTGCCGAAGTCCAGCCAGTTTTCGGTCTGTTCCTGCTGCCAGCCGTCGACGATGCCCTGACGAAACAGCCCGTGCTCGTAACGAATCCCATAACCGTGCCCGGCAATGCCCAGGGTCGACATGCTTTCCATGAAGCACGCTGCCAGACGACCCAGGCCGCCGTTGCCCAGCGCTGCATCCGGTTCAAGCAAGCGGATACGTTCGATATCCACACCCAGCTCGGTCAATGCTTCGCGAGCCACTTCCAGCAGGCCGAGGTTGCTCAGGCTGTCGTAGAGCAGTCGGCCAATGAGGAATTCCAGAGACAGGTAGTAAACGCGCTTCTGGACCTTGCGATAAATCTGCCGCGTGTGGTCCATCCAGTGTTCGACCATGTGGTCGCGGGCGGCAAGGGCAACAGCTTCAAACCAGTCATGCTCAAACG
The DNA here is from genome assembly GCF_032586855.1 of Pseudomonas syringae group sp. J254-4. Classification (NCBI taxonomy): domain Bacteria; kingdom Pseudomonadati; phylum Pseudomonadota; class Gammaproteobacteria; order Pseudomonadales; family Pseudomonadaceae; genus Pseudomonas; species Pseudomonas syringae group sp. J254-4. The sequence continues at coordinate 193,642 of NZ_JAWHOO010000002.1, forward strand.
CATGGTCGGGGTCCTTGCCCACCGAATAGGTGAGTTTGGCGAGCACAGCGGCGCGGAAAGCAGCCACATCAGCGTCACGAACAAGTGGTTCCTGAGACATCGGTACAACCTCAAGTAGTCTGACGAATGGAAAACGGGATTCTTAGACTGTAGGCGTGTCGTCAGTTATTTCCTGAAAATAGTAGAAATAATTGAAGGCAGCGCCCTCGCTTCGACCCAAGGCAACGGCTCTGGTTCGCGCGCTGACCAAATTGGCAAAACGCTTGCATCGATCGTTCCATCCCGATCAATGACGTGCAGCATGCTGATTCTTCGTTTCGGGTTTATGATGCCCAACGGCAGAATAATAGAAGCCTCTGAACTGGACTTATGGAGCACTTATGCAGACTTTGTACCCGCAGATCAAACCCTACGCCCGGCACGATCTGGCCGTGGAACAACCGCATGTGCTTTACGTCGATGAAAGTGGCTCGCCAGAAGGGTTGCCAGTGGTATTCATTCATGGCGGCCCTGGTTCCGGATGCGATGCGCACAGTCGCTGCTATTTCGATCCTAACCTGTACCGTATCGTAACGTTCGATCAGCGTGGCTGCGGTCGCTCCACACCGCATGCCAGCCTTGAGAACAATACCACCTGGAAACTGGTGGAAGACCTGGAGCGGATTCGCGAGCACCTCGGAATCGACAAATGGGTGCTGTTCGGCGGCTCGTGGGGCTCGACTCTGGCCCTGGCTTACGCGCAGACCCATCCAGACCGCGTACACGCGCTGATCCTGCGAGGCATATTCCTGGCCCGTCAGCAGGAAATCGACTGGTTCTATCAAGCGGGTGCCAGCCGTCTGTTCCCTGATTACTGGCAGGATTATGTAGCGCCGATCCCGCTGGATGAGCGCGATAACCTACTGGCTGCCTTCCACAAGCGCCTCACCGGGCCGGACCAGATCGCCCAGATGCACGCTGCCAAAGCCTGGTCGACCTGGGAAGGGCGTTGTGCAACCTTGCGCCCCAACCCGCAAGTGGTCGATCGCTTCGCCGAACCGCACCGTGCGCTGTCCATTGCGCGCATCGAATGCCATTACTTCATGAACAAGGCGTTCCTTGAGGAAAACCAGTTGATTCGCGACATGCCAAAGATCGCGCACCTGCCGGCAATCATCGTTCACGGTCGTTATGACGTCATCTGCCCGCTGGATAATGCCTGGGAGTTGCATCAGAACTGGCCCGGCAGCGAACTGCAGGTCATTCGTGAGGCTGGCCACTCGGCCTCGGAATCCGGTATCGCCGATGCGCTGGTGCGTGCCGCTGCAGAAATTGCGCGCAACCTGCTCGACCTCCCGCCCGAAGAAGCATGACAGCAGCCTGGTATTGGTTTTGAGTCTGGAAAGGCATTTATGAAAGGTTTGTTGCAGCGCGTGCGAAACGCACGCGTCGAGGTGGGCGGCGAAGTTGTCGGTGCTATCGATCAGGGCATATTGGTGCTGGTGGGCATAGAGCCTCAAGACACCCGCGCCAGTGCCGATAAGTTGCTGCACAAGCTGCTCAATTATCGAGTGTTCAGCGATGCCGACGGCAAGATGAATCTATCCTTGCGCGAGGTAGGCGGTGGGTTGTTGCTGGTTTCGCAGTTCACGCTGGCCGCGGATACCAAAAGCGGGTTGCGTGCGGGGTTCTCGAAAGCCGCTGCTCCAGCGCTGGGCGCCGAGCTGTTCGACTATCTATTGAGTCAGGCCAGAATCGCGCATACCGCTGTGGCTGCGGGCCAATTTGGTGCGGACATGCAAGTGCATTTGATAAATGATGGCCCAGTGACATTTTTGTTCGATACATAAGCTACGATTTCATCGTTTCTCCCCTGAATTTTCCGGTCGCACGGGAAATAAATTTCTTTGTCATACCTGATGCGTTGTGGCGCGCGCTGCTGGATAATCGCGCGTTACGGGGATCGACACTGTTGGTCCATTTGGTATGACAAAAGCGGTTCTGACACCTGATTGGGGAATCATTAAGCCCATTCGGAGTCGGAACAATGCTCGCCAACCCGGCATTGATAGCTGGCCGTTGGTTTTTTCATCTGTTTTTCGGCGAGGGTTGCTCGTGATTGTTAGTCCCTGTGATGCTCCAAAGACACCTGTCAAGCGGTTGCGTAGTGCACTTCTGGCAAGCTCGGCCCTTGTATGCCTGTTCAGTGCAGGTCAACTGTGGGCGTTCAATCTTGATGATGTAACGGCAAAAGCCAAAGAACTGGCCGGGCAGAAGTTCGAGGCTCCAAGGAGCAATCTGCCGAACGAGCTTCGCGATATGAAGTTTGCCGACTATCAGAAGATTCGCTTCCGTGATGACAAGGCCGAATGGGCGGGCGAAAAGACTCCGTTCAAAGTGTCTTTCTACCACCAGGGTATGCACTTCGACACGCCGGTCAAGATCAATGAAGTGACCGCCACCAGCGTCGACGAAATCAAGTACGACCCTAGCCGTTTTGATTTCGGCGATCTGAAGATCGACCCCAAATCCACCGAGAAACTGGGTTATGCCGGTTTCCGTGTCCTGTATCCGATCAACAAGGATGACAAGCAGGACGAAATCATGACCATGCTGGGCGCGAGCTACTTCCGCGTGATCGGCAAGGGTCAGGTCTATGGCCTGTCCGCACGCGGCATGGCAATCGACACTGCATCTCCGTCCGGTGAAGAGTTCCCGCGCTTCAAGGAATTCTGGATCGAGAAGCCGGGCCCGGATGACAATCATCTGGTGATCTTCGCGCTGCTCGACTCGCCGCGCGCTACCGGTGCTTATCAGTTGACCCTGCGTCCTGGCACCAACACTCTGGTTGATGTCAAATCGCGCATGTTCCTGCGTGACAAGGTCAACAAGCTCGGTGTTGCGCCATTGACCAGTATGTTCCTGTTCGGTGCCAACCAGCCTTCGCGTGTGCCTAACTACCGTCGCGAACTGCACGACTCCAGCGGTCTGTCGATTCAGGCTGCCAACGGTGAGTGGCTGTGGCGTCCGCTGAACAACCCTAAACATCTGTCTATCAGCAGCTTCTCGGTCGAAAACCCGCGTGGTTTCGGTCTGCTGCAACGTGGCCGTGACTTCAGTCAGTACGAAGACCTGGATGACCGCTATGACAAGCGTCCAAGCGCCTGGATAGAGCCAAAGGGTGACTGGGGCAAGGGCACCGTCGAGCTGGTCGAAATTCCGACTGCCGACGAGACCAACGATAACATCGTGGCCTACTGGAAGCCTGAGACTCTCGCAGAGCCAGGCAAGGAAATGGCGTTCGATTACCGTCTGCACTGGACCATGCAGGAAAACTCGATCCACTCGCCTGATCTGGGCTGGGTCAAGCAGACCCAACGCTCCATCGGTGATGTGCGTCAGTCCAACCTGATCCGTCAGCCGGATGGCAGCCTTGCCTTCCTGGTCGACTTCGTGGGCCCGGTACTGGCCGCATTGCCGGAAGACAAGACCATTCGCAGCCAGGTGACCACTGACGACAACGTCGAGCTGGTGGAAAACAACCTGCGCTACAACCCGGTCACCAAAGGCTACCGCCTGACCCTGCGTGTGAAGGTCAAGGATTCCGGCAAGCCGACCGAAATGCGCGCCTACCTGTTGCGTGAAATCCCTGCCGAACCGGGCAAGGAACCTGCGCTGCTCGTTGCAGACAAAGCTGAAGAGAAAAAGGCTGCTGCCAAGGAAGCTGCCAAGCCGGCAGTTGCCAAGGAATCTGCCAACGACCAGGTAGAAATCGCCAAGGCCGACGCGCCGAAGCCTGAAGCCGCCAAACCCGAGACCGCCAAGCCTGAAGCTGGCAAGGCCGACGCAGCCAAAGGCAAAGGCGAAGTTGCCAAAGCCGATGCAGCCAAAGCCGACGCAGCCAAGGCTGACGTAGCCAAGGACAAGGACGGTAAAGAGATTCAGCAGCCTGAAACCGAGGCAGCACCCACCCATCCGGAACCGGCCAAGACGTTGCAAGTCATGACCGAGACCTGGAGCTATCAGTTGCCGAGCGATGAGTAATTCTCTACCGGTGCCAGTGTCTCTGAACGAGTACCTGGCGCATTTACCGATGAGCGACGAGCAGCGGGCAGAACTTGCCGGCTGCAAGACCTTCGCCGAGTTGCATGAGCGTCTTTCTGCGCAGCCGGTCAATGACCCTGCCGAGGCCGCTCAGGCTTCGGTGGGTCGCCGCCTTACGCTGACCACCGCAGACCAGCTGGAGGACGCCGAGATGCTCGGCGTCGATGCCAGCGGTCGCCTGTGCCTCAAGGCCACACCGCCGATTCTCCGGACCAAGGTCGTGCCAGAGCCATGGCGCACCAACATTCTGGTACGCGGCTGGCGTCGCCTGACCGGCAAGACCAACCCGCCCAAGCCAGAGCACGACGATCTGCCTCGTGATCTGCCCAAGGCGCGCTGGCGTACCGTCGGTTCGATCCGCCGCTATATCCTGCTGATCCTCATGCTGGGTCAGACGATTGTGGCTGGCTGGTACATGAAGGGCATTCTGCCGTATCAGGGCTGGTCGCTGGTTTCGCTCGACGAAATCACCCGTCAGACCTTTGTGCAGACCGCCATGCAGGTTATGCCTTATGCCTTGCAGACCAGCATCCTGTTGCTGTTCGGGATTCTGTTCTGCTGGGTATCGGCCGGTTTCTGGACCGCGCTGATGGGCTTCCTGGAGCTGCTCACCGGTCGCGACAAATATCGCATCTCGGGTGCCAGTGCTGGCAACGAGCCGATCGAAAAGGGCGCGCGTACTGCGCTGGTCATGCCGATCTGCAACGAGGACGTGCCTCGGGTTTTCGCCGGTCTGCGCGCTACGTTCGAGTCGGTCGCCGCTACAGGTGATCTGGATCGTTTCGATTTCTTCGTGCTCAGCGACACCAACGAGACTGACATCGCCGTTGCCGAGCAACAGGCCTGGCTAGACGTGTGCCGCGAGACCAAAGGTTTCGGCAAGATCTTCTATCGCCGTCGTCGCCGTCGCGTAAAACGCAAAAGCGGCAACCTCGACGACTTCTGCCGTCGCTGGGGCGGTGAATACCGTTACATGGTCGTGCTCGATGCCGACAGCGTCATGAGCGGTGAGTGCCTGACCAGTCTGGTTCGCCTGATGGAAGCCACGCCGGACGCCGGTATCATCCAGACCGCGCCACGTGCGTCGGGCATGGACACGCTGTATGCACGCATGCAGCAGTTCGCTACCCGGGTCTACGGTCCGCTGTTCACAGCCGGTCTGCACTTCTGGCAGCTGGGTGAATCCCACTATTGGGGTCACAACGCGATCATCCGCATGAAGCCGTTTATCGAGCATTGCGCCCTGGCGCCGCTGCCGGGTAAAGGTGCCTTCGCTGGTGCGATCCTGTCTCACGACTTCGTCGAAGCTGCGCTGATGCGCCGTGCCGGCTGGGGCGTGTGGATTGCTTATGACCTGCCGGGCAGTTATGAAGAATTGCCGCCCAACCTGCTGGACGAACTCAAGCGTGACCGCCGTTGGTGCCACGGCAACCTGATGAACTTCAGGCTGTTCCTGGTCAAGGGCATGCACCCGGTTCACCGTGCGGTGTTCCTGACGGGCGTGATGTCGTATCTGTCGGCACCGTTGTGGTTCTTCTTCCTCGTACTGTCCACGGCCCTGCTGGCGGTGAACACGCTGATGGAGCCGACCTACTTCCTTGAACCGCGTCAGCTGTATCCGTTGTGGCCACAATGGCACCCGGAAAAAGCTGTTGCGTTGTTCTCGACGACCATCGTCCTGCTGTTCCTGCCTAAGCTGCTCAGCGTCATTCTGATCTGGGCCAAGGGCGCGAAAGGCTTCGGTGGCAAGTTCAAGGTCACCGTTTCGATGCTGCTGGAAATGCTCTTTTCGGTGCTGCTGGCACCGGTGCGCATGCTGTTCCACACCCGCTTCGTACTGGCCGCTTTCCTGGGCTGGGCCGCGACCTGGAACTCGCCGCAACGCGACGACGACTCCACGCCGTGGATCGAAGCCGTGAAGCGTCATGGTCCACAGACACTGCTGGGCGCATGCTGGGCCTTGCTGGTGTTCTGGTTGAACCCGAGCTTCCTGTGGTGGCTTGCGCCGATCGTGGTGTCGTTGATGCTGTCGATTCCGGTGTCGGTGATTTCCAGCCGTACCAATCTGGGCGTCAAGGCGCGTGACGAGAAGTTCTTCCTGATTCCTGAAGAGTTCGAGCCGCCGCAAGAGCTGATCTCTACGGATCAGTACACCTACGAGAACCGCTGGCACGCCCTGAAACAAGGCTTCATTCGGGCTGTGGTAGATCCTCGCCAGAATGCTCTGGCCTGCGCCCTGGCAACCTCGCGTCACCGTCAGGCACAGCCGATCGAAGTTGTGCGTATGGAACGTGTTGATCAGGCTCTGAAGGTAGGCCCGGCCAAACTCGGCAATCAGGAACGTCTGATGCTGCTGAGTGACCCGGTCGCCCTTGGCCGCTTGCACGAGCGCGTCTGGAGCGAAGGTCACGAAGAGTGGCTGGCCGCGTGGAGAGCTTCCATCGAAGCTGATCCGCATGCGCCTTTGTTGCCTTTGCAGCCTGTAGGTAAAGCATCGGAGCCGGTCCTGGTCTAAGACTGCCCGGCTACGAAAAAAGCCCCTGCCGCTTAGCGCGTCGGGGGCTTTTTTATTGGGCTTTGTGGCACATAAATGCACTGGACATGGTCAAGACGGGTTCTCCAGAACACCGCTCGTTCCTCACGCTCCAGGGTGGGAATGCAGTTCATGACGCTCTGCGTCGCAAGAGGACGCGGAGCGTCCAGACCGGCATGCCCACGCGGAGCATGGGCACGATAGTGTTATCCCTGACGACGCTCGTTCCTCACGCTCTAGCGTGGGAATGCAGTTCACGACGCTCTACGTCGTCAGAGGACGCGGAGCGTCCAGACCGGCATGCCCACGCGGAGCATGGGCACGATAGTGTTATCCCTGACGACGCTCGTT